>JAFSWW010000081.1 GCA_017444345.1 Synergistaceae bacterium
CGGGAATTTATTTCCTGAGGGGACTTCAGTAGATATATCATTCACGTTAATAAGCGATTTATATCAAGTCAATACTACACCGGTGAGTCAATACGGATTTAAGAATATAGGCAGCATTATAGATATACTTTACCCGCAAGGTTACAGGCCTATAGTTTATTATAATATTGACGATATAATTTGCCCTGTTTACGGCTCATATGTCGCTGAAGTTGATGACATGGGACAATTAAATTTTAGTGTTGATGAGCTTTTACCGTTGGATATAGAGACTCATACGACTCTGCCGGGCGGTTATTATAGAGTAATGTACTCAGTCGGTGATGTAATAGGGGTTTTGCGTACGATTCAAGTTACAGATTAAAATATTATTATGGAGGTTGAATAAATCATGACTCGTAAAATTTTATGTGTATTAGCGATAATTTTATTTCTTGTAAGTGTGAGTTTTGCTGAAGACTCTATTACTCTTGACTATAAATTATTGAATAGCATGAGATCTCTAGCTGAAAAAATAATTTCAAGCAACAAACCGGCATTTGAGCAGGAATTAACCGGCCAAGAGCTTGAATATTACCGTGAAGAGAGCAGCAACAAGCAGCACGCAAAAGCAGCATGGGACAAGGTATGGGCAAAAAATAATACAATCGTGGCAGCTACTGCGGTAAATGACATCAAAAAATTTCAGTTTGAGCAATTTATAACGTCAGATCCTAAAGAAATATTTGCGGGCGGTCTTCACGTGGGCTCAAGTCTGAAAGATTTAGAAAATTTCTTGAAGACAAAAATATTAAATCGTCCTGAAGATTATTTTGACGAGAATTTATCAGCAGAAAATATTGACGTTAAAGAAAATTATATTTCTATGTCATTCCCGAACTTTTTTGATGACGGCAAATTTGAAGGCTATGACCATTTAATAATAATGCACTCGGACGGCAAAATAACACAATTCGGCTATTTTACGGGCGGGAGTTCAGTATTAAGAAAGATAGCGACACGAGAGAAGACAAATAGTTTTGTGAAGTCTCAAATGCGTGAAATGGGCATGAAAGAATTTCCGGCGATAAAGGACGAGACGGAGTCCAAATAATTAATTATTGTAAAAAATTTGCTCCTGTGTGATTTACTCATGCGGGAGTATTTTATTTTGCGAGATTATTTGCTTGAATGAACTTAATAAACCCGTCCAAAATTTTTTTATTGCGATTTATAATATCTTGTTCCGTAAAATTTTCGAGATTATTTGCGAGTTCGATTAATTCATGAATATTAGTTTTTGCCTTGCCGGTATTGCCGAGATAGTAATTAGCTTTATCCCTGAATCTATAGTCAGAAGCACGTATATTAATTTCGCGCTCAAGTAATGATTTATTGCCGATTGATTCAAGATTAGATTTATTTGTTAGTTCCTGCTCGCGTCGACGTGGCAAAATGTGCTCAATATCAAATTTTACTTCAAGCGATAATAAAGGCTGATATTTATCTTGAAAGACTTGCCAGACTACAAAACTTTTAGTTAATTTGCTGCTGTTGACGAAATCAAAACGTGAAAATCTCTCTCTGAGCTGCTTTAAATCGAACTCATAACCGTTAAAATCTGCCTCACGACCTGCCGCGATATTTGCCATAGCATTAAAGAAAGGTGCATTATTTCCGGGCCTCATGAGCCTAGACGCTAAAATAAAAGCCGTAATTTTCCGCAAGAATCCGCAAAAATCATTCTCGTTCAATTTTCCGTTTTCGTCTTTATTGGCCATAAAATATACTGATATTAAGAAAGTCCACATGTTAGAGGGCATATTGTGCAGAATAAATAATTGCTTGAGTACCCTGTCAGAAAAACGTTTAGTTTCTTGCACTGTAACATCTTTCCAGAAATCAGCGAGTGTGATTAAGTCCGTAAAAGTTTTATAATAGCCGCGATTCAAGAGTGAAAATTTATTATCATCACGGGTGTAAAAGTCTCTCAAGCTCTCAAGTCCTGAATCACGAATCCCCGCAAAAGCCCTCACGCAATACATATAACGCATAAAAATATCGTCTACAGTATTATTTTTGCCTGACTGGAAAATTTTGCTGCAAATATTCTCGAACTCGCGCCACTGAGAAATAAATAAATCCTTTTGCCCATTGTTAGAGAAGGCTTTATATAATTTTGCCTTGAAAATATCCGAGTCAGATAACGGTTTGCCCCTATCATTAAGTGTCGCGAAAATTCTAAGTGCAGTAGTCTGATTAATAGCTTCAATCGGTAATACTGAGCAGTTAGCTAATATTCTATGAGTCATATATGGCAGATAGGCTGGAAATTGAGCCAAGAAATTTTTTATAGCACCCTGAAAGAGTCTATAATTTGAAGCGTATCTTGATTTGCTTGCGGGGTCAGCTTGTCCGGTTAGCATTATGCTTGTGAATTCTTGAGACTCGTTTTCAGTAGCTACGTTTGAGAAAATTTTTAGAGCTGACATGTTTAATTTTTCGCCTGGTTCGGGAGTGGCCCAGAGACATTTTTCGATGTCGCGTTTTCTGTCATGTGAGTCCGAGTCTTTCATGTTATCGCCGTAGACTTCATAGAATGCCCGCAATAAAAGAGTGAGAGTGATTAAACGCTGCTGGCCGTCAATAACTTCAAGAGAGTCATGTTCATTCTTGAATATAACAAGAGAGCCTAAAAAATATTCGTCCTTGTCATTAAAATTTTTGAAGTCGTTATCAGGAAAAATAAAAGCTAGTAAATCATTCCATAGGGTGAAGCACTCTTCATCTTCCCAAGAGTAGGGGCGTTGATAGTCAGGAATAACGAAAAAATTTCGCTTGCTGCCCATGAATTCTTCTATAGATTTTTGCTCGGCACTAAGACTCGACATAATGATAAAGACTCTCCCGTGAAAAAATTTGCTTATATTTCAAGAGAGATTATAACATGATTATAGAATTAATATACAAGTAGGCCGTTTTCTCGCACGAATTCCATAAAACTTTCAAAAATTTTCTTGGTACGCTGCTGAATTTCTTTAACATTGAAATTTTTACTATTTACTGCAATATCTAGGATTTCTCTAATCTGTGATTTTGTGTAGTATCTTATCTTGTTAGGAAAATCAAATTTTGCTGCTGAATTCTGTAATTTGCCTTCCAAGAGTGATTGATTGCCTAACATTTTATAACGATCTTTATTAACTAATTTTCCACTTGTACTAATATGCTCAATGTCTAAATCTTCAGCTAGAGGCAAAAGTCCCTGTCCATTGTAATTCATCGTCCACCATGCAAGCATTGATCTTGTGATACCTGCTTGTCCGCTAAAATTATATTTTTTAAGCGACGAATCTAATTCCTCAAACTTGAACTTATAATCAGAGAAAGTTAATTCTTTATCATTGACAATATTAATCATTTCTTTGTAAAGCGGGGGACGAAGTCTATTAGTGCTTGAACCTCCATTTTGAATCGTGAACGCCCATATAAACGCTGTCAATCTATCGAGAAAATCACAAAATTTATTATCGTCAAATGAGTCTTGATTATGCAAAAAATATACAGATACAATAAACGTCCACATAGCATTAGGGGCGTAATTCAGCACAAATAATTTCTTAAGAGTTCTTTGTGAGAATCTTTCTTCATTCTGAGTAAATACGCTATACCAAAAATCAGCAAGCATAACTAAATTTTTGAATACTCTTTCATGATCATCACGTAATAATCTATAATTATCGCGCTCATAAAAAGATCTAATCCCTATTAGAGTGCTGTTCTTGCTTCCTTCTTTTGCGCGTTCATAGTACATATAGCGATTAAATAATTCATCCATAGGAGAATCTGAAGGGAACATTTTAGCGCATATATCCTCTAATTCCTTCCACTGTTCTATAAAATTTTCTTTCTTGCCGTGTGCTGAGAATGCTTTATATAATTGCACCTTGAAAATATCCGAGTCAGCAAGCGGTTTACCTCTATCATTAAGTGTTGAGAAGATTCGCAGTGCTGTATCACGATTACCGGCTATTATAGGGAATAACACGCAGTTATTAAGAATTCTATTCGGTAAATCAAGCCAGTTAAAATTATCAGACGAATTCATTAAATCTCTAATTTTATCCTGATAGAATTTATAATTTTGCGCGTAACGAGATTTAGAGTCATTATTAATCACGCCATTGCAAAGAATATTAATGAGTTCTCCTGTAGTCTCTTCCGTAGCGACACGTGACTCAATTTTTAACTGATCGCGATATGGTTTGCCATATTCATTAGTATGCCAAATACATTTGCCTATATTTTTTCTTACATCGGAAACTATTTCTTTATCATCAAGAAGTGAGAGATTTGAACTTGTTTCTATTTCACTTAGTGTGAAGTAGAAAGCGCGCAGCATTAGCAATAAAGTAATTAATCTCTGCTGACCGTCAATAATTTCAAATTTTTCGTCATGATTCTTGAACACTACGATAGAGCCGAGAAAGTATTCTAGTTTGGGATCAAATACGCCATTCTCAGGCAGCGCAAAAGATGATAAATCTTCCCACAAAACTGTACATTCTTCTTCTGTCCAAGCATAAGGGCGTTGATAATCGGGAATAAGAAACAATGAATCATTTTTCTCAAATAATTCCTGAACATTTTTGCGTTCGATGCTCAATAAACTTTTATTTGACATTATTATGAATCTCTCCGTGCAAAAAATAAATTTATAAGATTATATCATGAAGCTAGATTATAACATAGCACAATAGCAAAAGAGGAAGCCTCATAATAAAGACTCCCTCTTGATTTAAATTATAAACTGGCGACGGTCTGCTCTCCCGTGTGTACCCCACACAGTACCATCGACGCTAGCAGGCTTAACTTCCGAGTTCGGCATGGGATCGGGTGTGACCCTGCTGCATTGGCCGC
>JAFSWW010000082.1 GCA_017444345.1 Synergistaceae bacterium
CGCAATAATAATAACACACAGCAAATTACGAGCTTATACGCTAGAAAATTTCACGCGGAATATTTATTCAGGCAAAAAAAAATTTCTCGCAATAATAATAACACACAGCACATTACGAGCTTATACGCAAGAATATTTCACGCGGTATATTTATTCAGGCAAAAAAAATTTCTCGCAATAATAATAACACACAGCAAAATACGAGCTTATATATTAAAATATTTCACGCAAAAAAAGTTTTCACGCAATCACAGAGATAAATTTTACTAATACATTTACTAATACAAAAAGTGTCAAATTTTCTAGTTATAGCAATATTTTACGCAGGAAAAATTTTTATTATCACGCTAATTTTTTGCAGCAAATTTTTATCCATAAAATTAATCTATGCTAGAATATTTTTACAAGATATAATCTCTCATGAAGGAATGATTTATAAAGTGTCAGACGCAACCCCGTTAATGAAAATTTTACAGCACTACAAAAATTTATATTCAGGAATCCCCGAAGACTCTCGCTCATTGCAGCCCCTAAAAGGTAAATGGTTCGAGAATATTTGCTTATACTTTCTCAAGCATGACCCGATTTATATAAATCAATTCTCAAGCGTCTGGCTCTGGTCAGACTGGCCGGGCAGAAATAACAGACCTGACACAGGCATTGATATTGTCGCTCAATTCAAAGACTCCGATAAACTTTGCGCCGTTCAATGCAAATTCTATGAAGACAATCACCGAATCACTAAGGACGATATTAATACTTTTCTCGCAGCGAGCGGCCAAGAAAATTTTATAGAACGCATAATATTTTCCATTTCAGGCGACTATAACAAGAATGCTCTTGACACTTTAGACAATCAACAAATTAAATGTACTAGACTCACTATTGACAGACTCGAAAACAGCCCTATAGACTGGGCAAAATTTGACGCTGATAACCCCGAAAATTTTTCTTACAAGGTCAAGCGCGTTTTACGGCCCGATCAGCAAGACGCACTAAATAAAGTTATTCAGGGATTCACCAATCACGACCGGGGCAAAATGATAATGGCTTGCGGAACTGGTAAAACTTTTGTCTCTCTCAAGATTGCGGAAAAATTCGCAGGTAAAGGCAAGAAAATTTTATATCTCGTTCCTTCCATTGCGTTATTAAATCAGACCCTTTTAGCTTGGAATGAAGACATTGATATAAATCTTAAATCTATTTTTTTCGCGGTCTGTTCTGATTCTACAGTGGGAATTGGGAAGCGCGACAAAGATAATGAAGACTTGAAAATTTCTGATCTCGCTTATCCTGCAACTACTAAGGCAAATGATTTAATTTCAAGCTGGCAATTTCTCCCAGACTCCCGCAAAAATGAATCCATGACCGTAATTTTTTCGACCTATCAATCTTTGCAGGTAATTAACGAGATTCAAAATATGGGCTTCCCCGATTTCGATTTAATAATCTGCGATGAGGCTCACAGGACTTCAGGCGTTACTATGAAAGACGACGAGGACTCTAATTTTGTCAGAGTCCACGATAATAATTTCATTCACGCAAAAAAACGTCTTTACATGACAGCTACCCCGAAAGTTTACAGCGAGTCGGCCTCGAAAAAAGCTAAGGAAAATGACGCAGTTATTTACTCAATGGACGACTCTAATTTATTCGGTGAAGATTTCTACTCGCTCCCGTTTAGTCATGCCATTCAAGAAAATTTATTAACTGACTACAGAGTCATGATTCTCGCAATCGATCAGCGCGCATTAAGTGAGCCGATTCTGAAATTAATAGCAGACAGGAAAATTACAGCAGATGACGCTACAAAAATGTTCGGGTGCTGGCGTGGACTCTCTAAACATTTTATATCGAGCGATTTTGAAGCAAAAAATTTTGACCCCCTGCCCATGAAAACCGCCGTTGCTTTCACAAGCAAAATAGATTACTCGAAAAATTTTCGTGATAGTTTCTCGGATATTATTGACGCTTTCAAGACAAATTATAATATTTCAGGCGGAGTCAATTGCAGCGTTAAACACGTCGACGGCACTATGAACATGCATGACCGAGAAAATAATTTATCTTGGCTCAAATCTGAAGGCGATAATAATTCCTGCAAAATTTTATCTAATGCACGGTGCTTATCTGAAGGCGTTGACGTTCCTGCTCTTGACGCGATTATATTCCTGAATCCTAAGAAATCAAAAGTTGACATCGTTCAGGCAGTCGGGCGGGTCATGCGTAAATCACAGGGCAAAAAATTAGGTTATGTAATTCTCCCTGTTGTCGTTCCCCCCGGTGTTACTCCTGAAGACGCGCTAAACACTGATAAAAACTATAATGTAATCTGGGACGTGCTGCAGGCCCTCCGCTCTCATGATGATAAATTCCAAGTTGAAGTAAATTCACTCAAATATGACGGACTCTCAAGCAAAATTATTACCGGTGTTATAGGCCGTCCTGATAAAGAACACGACGATAACGACTCAAGCGTTCAATTAAATTTGCCCTTCAGCCCTCAAGACTGGCAAAAAGCTGTATACGCTCAAATCGTCGAAAAATGCGGAGATCGTGAATATGACTCTAAATGGGCTAAAAACATGTCAGAAATCGCGCAGACTCTCAAAGCCCGCATTAACAGCCTTCTCAACACTGATAATGAAGCGAAAGAAAAATTTACTAGCTATCTTCAGGGACTCCGCGAAAATATTAATAATTCAATCTCTCAAGATGACGCAGTTGATATGTTATCGCAGCATTTTGTAACGAAACCCATTTTTGACGCATGTTTTGAAAAGTTTTCAGCACTCGATCCCGTATCAAAAACTAGTGAAGCAGCCTTAGAATTTCTTGAGCAGGCCGGACTCCAAATTGAGCGCAAATCACTCGAAAAATTTTACCGTTCACAGACTGAAAAATTATCACTCCTTCAGACTGACTCGGGCAGACAGCAGCGCATTAAAGATTTATACGAGAATTTTTTTAGAGCAGCATTCCCGAAAACTTCTCAGAGCCTCGGAATCGTCTACACTCCTAATGAAGTTGTTGATTTTATCTTGAATAGTGCTGACTGGGCATTAAGGCACGAGTTAAATATTTCTGAAGGGTTGAGCGCAAATAACGTAAATATTTTAGATCCATTCACCGGGACTGGCACATTTATTGTCAGATTGATTCAGCTCGGTTTGATCCCGCCTGATAGATTAGCACATAAATATAAGAAGGAACTTCACGCGAATGAAATTTTAATGTTAGCTTACTACATCGCCGCAGTTAATATTGAGATGGCTTATCACTCAGTTAAACCCGATGAAATTTTTGAGCCGTTCCCCGGAGTCGTCCTTACTGACACTTTTAACGAGAATAACGGCAAACAAATCAGCTTTATTTTTGATGAGCTTTCACGACGCGCAAAACTTCAGCACGACTCGCCCATCACTGTAATTATAGGCAATCCCCCCTATTCTGTCGGACAATCCAGCGCAAATGATAATAATCAAAATCTGAAATATAACGAGCTCGACTCAAGAATTACAGAAAGTTACGCCGCATTGAGTAAAGCAACAAATAAGAATTCTTTATATGACAGTTATATACGCGCAATACGGTGGGCTTCTGACAGAATCGAGAATGACGGCATAATTTGCTATGTTACTAACGGCTCATTTATTGACAGTAACAGCGCGGACGGACTCAGAAAATGCCTTTATGACGAGTTCCAGCGGATTTATATTTTCAACTTGAGAGGGAATCAATACACATCGGGTGAATCATCAAGAAAAGAGGGCGGCAAAATTTTCGGCTCCGGGAGTCGTCTGCCGGTTGCTATAACATTACTTGTTAAGAATTCACGAGCAGAAAATAAACAATGCAGAATATTTTATCGTGATATAGGCGATTATCTTTCACGCTCGGAAAAACTGAACATCATAGAACGGGCTAAATCATTCGGAGAAATGCTTGACGATATGACGGAAATAATACCGAATGAGTCGGGCGATTGGATTAATAAACGCAATGAAATTTTTGATACTTTCTTGAGACTCGGCAATAAGAAGGAGAGTCAGGAGTTCGCAATTTTTGACGAGAGATATTCAGGGGGAATCTCAACAGGCCACGACTCATGGAGCTACAATTTTTCACGGGAGGCACTGAAATATAATATTTCGTCAATGATAGAGATTTATAATCAGGAGCGCGAGAAATGGCAATCAGAAATAAATAACGGAGTCGACCTCAGAAAATTTGTAACAATGAACAAGAAAAAAATTTCATGGTCTGATGGACTCTTTGCTAGGTTGAGAAGAAATTTAACTCTGGAATTTTCCGAGAAATTTATAACGACCTCACTATATCGCCCATTCACGAAACATTTTTTATATTATGATTCAAATTTGAATGAGAGAGTTTATAGAATGCCGTCAATATTCCCGACCGCCGAGTCAAAAAATTTAGTGATAGGTGTTACAGGAATCGGCAGCAAGAAAAATTTTTCTGTATTAATGGCTGATTGTATACCTAATGTGCAACTTATATTTAATAGTCAGTGCTTCCCGTTATACTGGTACGAAGAGCCGGCCGCGCAAAAATTATTATTTGACGAATCCCCCGAACACAAGAGGCGTGATGCAATTTCCGATAAAGCGTTGTCAAGATTCAGGACTCACTACAACGATAACGGCCTGACAAAAGAGGACATATTTTATTATATTTATGGAGTCTTGAGTTCTCCTGAATATCGCGAAAGATTCGGAGTTGACGTGTACAAAAATTTAGCGCGGGTGCCGTTTGCAAAAAATTTCCGGGAATTCTCACAGGCCGGGCGTTAACTTGGAAATCTTCACGTGAATTATGAGAGCATAGAAGTAAATCACGACTACAGGGGTGAAAATTTACGGGTCGGCAAAATGCGAATCATTACAGAGGGCGGGGAGAAATGTATACGCTACAATGACGACATCACAATAAAGAATATACCGGCCTCAGCATGGGACTATATAGTGAAAGGCAAGAGCGCGCTGGACTGGATTGCAGAACGTTATCAGGACTCGACGGATAAGGACAGCGGCCTGAGAAATGACTGCAACGCGTGGGCAAGTGAACATAATGACCCGAAATATATACTTGATTTAATATTCCGGGTCGTGAAAGTTAGTATTGCGAGCGTGAGAATAATAAAGAAATTGCCGGAGCTGGGAATTAGTGAATAAATACAGCGCGTGCGACCTGTTTACGCATAGAGACGGGGATATTATCATCTTCGAGCATGAACTCAAGGGGGATTTTGCGGGCATTTTTGCGGGCTGCGGCGCGGCAGTATACGAATGTGCTGACAGGTTCATTAAATGAGGCCGTGAAGTCCTTGCGCGAGATTTTATACTTTGAGATAACGCACAAATATTTATCTTCGCTGAAGTGTTTAAATTTTCTGCGTGCTGAACGTAAAAATTTGCTGCAAATTTGCCGGACTCGTTCTCTAGTTATACCGTGAAGGCTGCCGATTTCCTGAAGAGTTTTGCCGCTGAGTCTCTCAAGTAAGATATTGCGTGCTCTAACGTCTTTAATGGTCCTGACATAATCAATGATTGAGGGAGTTTGCTGATCATTTGTGATTATGCCTCTCAAAGCGGCGGCCATTTTGCTGGACACGGGGAAGCTGTTAGTGTTATTGTTAGTTGTTATATATTGCATTGTAATAATCTCCTTTAAGATCTAAATTTTTCAATTGACAAGGAAATTATATAAAATCGTGATACAATCAGCGTCGCCTGAAAAGGGACAATAAAAATTTATGAGATTATGCAGGGGAGTCCGTATTTTTCGAGTTCGATATCAAGATCGATCATGTCATAAATTTCGCGCTCTATAAAGTATGAAAATATAATATCGACTTTATCAGAAGGTGAAAGCGCATAACCTGCACGAGATAATAAATCTTTTGTTTCGTCGAGATTTAATTTAGCACCTACACAGAGGCACAAGGCAGTAATTTTTTGCGGGTGATAGTTTATATCATTCTTGATTTTGGAAAAAATTTTCCTGTCAATAATAGCGCGGTTGTAGACTTCAGAGTTAGACATATTTTTTTGTTGAATTAAATTCATGAGTCGCTGCGAGAAAGTTTCTTGAATTTGTCTCATTCTCTCATTAAGATTAGTATATTGCGCTTGAGATTTCTGTTTTGATTCGCGTATAATGGGCTGAGGTTCATAGCGTGAATTTACTTCAGGTTCAGGAAAAATATAATCGTCTTGATATTCTTCTATGATTTTATTATTGACGTAATGATTATCGATGTAAGAGTCTAAATCTGAATAAATTTTTTGACTTAATCGTGTAATTTTTTCGCCGAACACGACAATATAAATTAACATGTCATTATTTAACAGGAACGCGTTAATCTCGTCTAAAGCAATTCTTAAGCCTTCTTCTTTAGGGTAGCCGAATCCCCCGGTAGAAATTAACGGGAATGCAATAGATTCTATATTATATTTTTTTGCGAGCAGTAAACTTTTTTGATAACAAGAACGCAATTTATTTTCTTCATCGTCATTGCCTCCCCTGTAGAGCGGACTGACAGCATGAATGATATATTTTGCTGATAAATTGAATCCCGGCGTGATAAATGCTTCACCTTGAGGGACGAATCCGATATATTTTTCTCTGTAATTCAGCAAGTCATGATAACCGGCGGCATTATATACAGCTCTGTTGCAGCCCGGCCCGACTATGGGATTACGGTTTGCAGTATTGACAATTGCTTGAGTGTTCATTCTTGTTATATCATTACGAACTATTTTTAACGGCATAATAAAGTCCCCCGGTAAATATTATTTCAGCGTGAAGTAATAATAAATGATTATGCAGTAAATGCGCAAGTAAAATTTTTCGTGTAATTGCAAATTATTTTTTATGGGCATAATAATTATTTCAGCGTGAAGTAATAGTGAATGATTAGACAGTAAATGCGCAAGTAAAATTTTTTGTGTAATTACGAATTATTTTTTATGGGCATGATTAAATCCCCCGGTAAATATTATTGCAAAATAATAAACTATGAGGCGGGGAATATGCAAGTAAAAATCTTGAATCAAATCGCAAAAAATTTTTTAACATAAATATTTGCTTTAATGCTCAATCAATAAGATAATAAACGCGCTTATAATATAAAAAGTTTTAGAAATCTAGCATTATTTTAATGGAGAAATGGATAAATGAAATTATTTAATGATTTTGAGGCCGTAAAATTTCCTGAAGAGAATATGATTTTGATAACTCGCGGCAAATATATTTATTATGTCTATGATCTTAATTCTAAAATTTGGAATAAATATAAGCATTCCGAGAATTATTTTATAGATTCTATAACGGTGAGTAATTATCCGGATGTCAGCAGAGAAGAAATAATTAATGCACTGGGCGGCAAATTTCCAAACAAGGAGGCAGATTTTATTAGATTGTGTGATTTGTCGCAATTACATGAAATAAATATGTTAGCTTTACTTAAAGAAGACTATCAAGTTTATATGTCTGACAGATTAATTTATAACTCGGCTTATATATTTTTGTCGGAGTCAACAATTAAGCATAAATCTTATCTTGCATTAAGAAAACTTTTTGATGAGTGCTTGACCCTCAATAAAGATAAAGAATATATTATCGCGCAAATTAAAGCATTAAGCCTCGCTATTATCGGCCGGGATATATTTAAGCGGGAAATACAAATAGTTGACGGTCATGACAGTTCGTCATATTTCTGGATTATGCCTGTCAGAGTCATTGATTATAGTGATACAAATGATCTTGATAACGTCGCAGAAATGGATCACGTAGAAATCTCAATAGAAGAGAACGATGTAAATCAATATCTCACACCTTTTCTTTATAAATATTTTGATGACGAACTCAAAGCTAATAAAAGTAGAGGCGATTATAGCGGGTTTGAATGGTATTTGACGCACAATTTTTACACGTATGATTCTGTGAGAAAGATTCTAAATGATATTCAAGACACGATTAACGCATTATCTCAAGGAAGAGAGAACGAATTTATTGCTAAAATGCCGTGTGAAGATAATACACCTGCAGAAATAATTATAGATTTCTATAATAGATTTATTTATAGAATGGAATACATGATAAAAATCGGCAGCGAGAAGGGATATAATTTAATTTCTTTCATGGGACCATAAAAATATCTGCAAGGCCTTTATTGACCCTGCAGACAAATTATTAGCTCGCTTAAAACTAGAATACTGCGTAGTCGTTATCTTTCAAATCAGCGATAAACATATGACCCGGCGCATGAGTTATTGCAAAATCGGGTTTAGCTGCCATGATAACAGCTTGAGGAGTTACACCGCACGCCCAGAATACGGGAATTTCACCGGGTTTGATTTCTACAGCATCACCAAAATCGGGCTTGTCAATATTCTTTATTCCTATTCCGGCGGGGTCTCCAATATGAACGGGTGCACCGTGAACAGCCGGGAATCTTCCTGTGCATAATACAGCCTTTGGAATTAAAGACGCAGGAATCGGCCTCATTGATACGACCATAGGCCCGCTCAAACGTCCGGCAGGTTTGCACTGAATATTAGTTACATACATGGGAACATTACAGCCGCATTCAATATGACGAACAGGCACATGAGATTGTAACATAGCACCCTCAAACGAGAACGAACAGCCAATCAAGAATCCTACTAAATCATCACGCCAATATTTAGTAACGTCCGTAACCTCGTCAACAAGCCGGCCTTCTTCCCAGATTCTATAACGCGGTAAATCTTTAGTAATATCTGCTCCGGGAGCTATTAATTTCGGTTCTGTTTTGCCGACTTCTGTAACGTCAAGAATCGGGCAGGGCTTAGGATTCCTTTGTGCGAATACAAGAAAATCATACGCTATATCTTTTGACAAGACAGCAAGATTTGCCTGTACATAGCCTTCACACATTCCGGATGTCGGGCGGTCCCATTCTCCGGCGCGTATCATTTTGCGGACTTCCTGCGGACTGTAAGCTGCATAATCGCTCGGTTTACTCATTGTTAAGTCATCTCCTTATGAAAATAAATCTCTCAGCGGCACAATTTCGATTCCGGCTTCAATTAAGCGTTTTCTCAAAGTTTGCGCCATCTGAACAGCAGCGGGCGAGTCTCCGTGTAAACAAATTGAATGAGGCTTTAAATTTACTATTGTCCCGTCAATAGCTTCTACTGTGCCTTCTTTTACCATTTTGATGACTCTTTTTGCTGCGAGTTCTACATCTTTCACAAATGCGCCTTCCATTTTTCGCGGAACTAGTGAGCCGTCATTCATATAACCTCGATCGGCAAATGCTTCGGCAGCGTAAGGGACTCCGACTTTTTTTGCGGCCTCGTCAAATTGAGATCCGGCCAAGCCCATTAAAATCAAATTCCCGCCTGCGTCCTTCACTGCCTGGGCGATTGCTATAGCCTCTTCCATTTTCTTAGCAGCACTGTTATACATAGCTCCATGCGGCTTAACGTGTTGTAATTTGATCCCTGAAGATTCGCAAAATGCCCGTAAAGCTCCGATTTGATAAAGAGTATCCGCGTAAAGCTCATCGGGTGAACATGTCATATTACGCCGCCCGAAACCTTTTATATCAGGATATGCAGGGTGAGCACCTACAGCGACTCCGGCTTTTACTGCTTCTGATACAGTTTTCTTCATGACGAGGGGATCTCCTGCGTGAAATCCGCAAGCTACATTTGCAGACGATACAAATGTCAACACGTCCGAATCTTGTCCCATCTTCCAAGCTCCGAAACTCTCACCGAGATCGCTATTTAGATCAACTTTATAACTCATGCGAATTAATACCCCCTTTTATTATAATTTCTCCCATGTAACGAAAAATTTTTCACCGTTTATTATTATATTCATTGCTCCTGATTGAGCCGGCGCTGATTGAGTGGACGCGCTGGATTCGGGAGTCGGCGATAAATTATTAAGTGATTCGTTTACTTGAGAGCGTAAAGAATTCAATAAATTTGCTTCAGATTTGGAGATTTCGATTCCCTGTTTTTGCGTAATTTGCGAGAATTTAACAGGAGATCCGGGCAAAAATTGACTCAATCTAGCAACGTCAAGAGCATGAACGACTCCGATTTTGACATATCCGCCTGTTGTTTGACGATCTGCCATCATTACAATCGGGAGTCCCTGCCCGGGAATCTGCACAGCTCCCATCGGTATAGCGTCCGAGACAATATCAGGCCCCTTTACGTGTTCGATAATTGCGCTGCCTTCCATTCTTGAGCCCATTCTGTCAGACGACGACGAGATTTTATACTCAGCTGACAAAAAAGTTTTTATACCTTCAGGCTTTATATAATCATCTTGAGGGCCTAATACAGTCCTTAAAGGTTTATTAATTGAGTAATCAGGACGCAAATTTTCAGGACATGACAAACCAGCTTTATATTTTCCGGGTGAACCTGTTAATAATTCGTCGCCTTTAACAAGTTTCCGACCGTCAAGACCTCCGATTTTTGCTTTCATGTAAGTGCTTCTACTTCCCATAACTAAAGGAACATCAATCCCGCCGCTTACACAAAGATAAGCCCTGAAACCTTGTCCGCAGATTCCTCCGAACGTCAAAATATCGCCGTCCTTCACGGGTATTACTTGCCAATTTTGAACGGGTTTATTATTGAGTCTGGGCTGTAAATTTCCGCCTGTTACAGCAATTGCCCCGCCGCCGTCCTTAAATAAGACACTCGCGCCCATCATTGTCATTTCAAGAGCAGCAGAATTATCAGGATTTCCGAGTAAAATATTTCCGCGTATTAATGCCGGTGCATCCATTGCCCCGCTTACTGGCATTCCTATTGCTTGATAACCCCAGCGGCCTAAATCCTGCACAGTTGTTAATGATCCGGGAGATTGTATTATTAATTTCATGAATTAATCCCCCTTTGTGTGTACTCGATTTTGTAGAGTCCTGATTTTGCCTGCTGTGAAATTTCTTCATAGCGGGACATGTCAACAGGATAAAATTTTACCCACATTCCGGCCTGAATCGCTACTGCGGGATCTCTGAACGGGTCATATAATTCGTAGGGAACTCGCCCTATAATTCGCCAGCCGCCGGGACTCGCGATTGAATATGCGCCTGCTTGAGCTCCCCCGATTGCTACACTATTCGCCGGTATAAATTCACGGGGATTCTTGAGTCTCGGAGTCTCTAGTGTCTTATCCATGCCGCCTAAATACGGAAATCCCGGAGTGAATCCATTCATAAAGCAATATAACGGCGACTCACAATAACGCTTTATAACTTCTTCAGTTGAAAGTTTTGTGTGTTCTGCAACGTCTTGCAAGTCCGGCCCGAATTCTCCCCCGAAAAATACAGGTACATGAATTTCTGTAGAGCCAGCCTCGGCAATATTATAATTATCAAGCTCATTTAATGCCCGGTTCAATCTCTCATAAAGCGCGTCAATATCAACCGTCAACGGGTTAAAATATATAGACAGCGATCTATAAGTAGGCACTAATTCGAGCAATCCCGTAAAATTTTCTTCCGTTAGAATCTGCTTCAACGCCTGAACATAGCCATTTATCTGCATGTCTATTTTCTCGCCGAAGTCAACAAATATACAAGTTTCTCCCGCCGGAAGTATTTTTGCAGATATATTATTCATGACTAGTTAAAAATTTTCATGATATTAGGCAGTGCCTGAATACCCATCCAGAAAGTAAACGCCACGACAGCCCAGCCCATTGCAGATAATATAACGGGGTGTCTATAATTTTCGCCGATGACATTTTTCTTGTATGCTCCGAGCAGAATACAGCCCAGTGCAAGCGGCAATATAAGCCCATTTATCGAACCTGCGGCAATTAATAACGCTACAGGATTCGCGACAAAAATATTTATTGCTGTTGACGCACAAATAAATCCAATCATCCACCAGCGATAATTCCTATCTATACCGCCGAATAATGATCTTAAGAACGACACAGAAGTATATGACGCTCCTATAACTGAAGTAACGCCCGCCGCCCATAAAATAACGCCGAACATTCTATAACCGATCTCACCTGCTCCGCGTCTGAAAGCGTCCGCCGCCGGGTTGCCCTTGTCGAGAACTACTGCCGCCTCACCTGCTGCGACATATACGACTCCTAACACGGCCAAGAATAATAATACACGCATAATCGATGTAACTATAATACCGTTTAATGCGCCTCTTGCTGCGTCATGTGAGTCTCTTACTCCAGCGTCAATTAATCTGTGTGCACCTGAGAAAGATATATAGCCTCCTACAGTTCCCCCTATGAGTGTTAATATTACTGTCCAGTTAATTTCACTCGGCATAATTGCTTCTTTTGCTGCTAAACTCACAGGAGGTGAAGACTGCACAGCCACGTATAACATCAGCGCAATCATTAGAACGCCTAAAAGCTGTGTGAAATAGTCCATCGCCTTCCCTAAATCTTTATTCAGGAAAATAAAAATTGCTATTGCGGCACTGATTGCAGCTCCGTAACTGTTAGGAATTCCAAAGACTGTATTAAGCCCTAATGCAGCCCCTCCGACATTCCCGACGTTAAAGGCCAAACCTCCCAGAGCTACGGCAAATGCTAGGAAATAACCAAGCCCGGGAATAACTTTATTTGCCACGTCCTGCGCCCGCAAACCTGAGACACAAATAATTCTCCAAATATTTAATTGCACAATTGCTGTTACTATGATTGTTACGAGAATGGCAAATGCGGCAGATGCTATTAACTGCTGAGTAAATACAGTCGTCTGCGTCAAAAATCCCGGCCCTATAGCAGATGTTGCCATAAGAAAAGCAGCTCCTAATACTACCTGTAAAGTTCCTTTCTTTTCGGTCATTGCTAATACCTCCTAAAAATTTTTATTGCTTTGATTATATCATGAATTTTTTGACGATTTGATTTATTAATATTTAGAATTCAGCTGTGATAAGTGATGAGTATAAATTATAAAGCGACTCCAAAATTATGAAGCCGCAGATTTCACGAATTTATATATATTTAAACGCTGTACCGTAAATTATAATTTCTGCCGCACCGCCTGCCACTTGAGGATTAGCAATTTTTACGCCGTACACTCCATCAGCATTTATTTTTTCTGCTTCAGAGATGAGACGAGATTTTGAGAGTTCCAAGCCGTATTCTATCATTTTTTTGTAGTCATTGAGTTCGCCTCCGACCGTTATATTTCTTATAGTGGCCTTAGTGTCCTTGAGAAAATTTGAACTCAAGCAGCTTACACCGTAAATTATGCCTATATCCTGAGTCCCTGCCGGCGGAAAAGTTCTAGTGCTTAATATAATATCGCTCATATTCTGCTAACCTTCTTTCTATATATTATATTTATATATTATTTATAAGTTGCCTTAATTCTTCAGGCTCAATAAATTTTATGCTGTCTTTATGTCTATTTGCCCAGCGTGAAAAGTTATCAAGATTATCAAGTTTTGCGCTGAAAATATAATTACCGTCTTTATCATTTGCCGGAGTCAACGTTTGAGTCATGTCCCACTGCGTATTTCTTGCTTCAGATACGAAATCGGGCGATATGATTAACTTGACATCATATTTTTTTGTTAATATAAATGGCTGCGGCTGCTGGACTTGAGGAGGCATTATAATAACTTGCGGCTGTGTCTGCAATACTGTCTGAGGTTTTTTCCTGAACATCGGAATTATTATTCTAGCAAGAATCAAAATCACTATAGCAATAACAGCAATTTTTATATAGAATCCGTATTTAGATAATTGATAATTTAATTCTGACTGCCAAGGGATTCGGGAATCTTTGGGCAAATCGTTAAGGCGTTCAATCTCGAAATGTATTGCGTCAGGTTCGCGCCCTTTTTCGTTGAATAATTGTGATACATAACGTTCTGGCAGGTCGTCAATTATCCATCTTAAATCAGATATAGAAAGTTTTGATGCAGTATTTCTCGCTGAAGGAGTTAATTTTCTTGTCATCCATTTTAGAAGCTCAAGAGATTGAGAGTCGGGCCTGAATTTTGTCCAAATATCTTGAGGGAATAACGCGTAAAAATCATAATATTGATTTCCTGCGAGATTGAGCCATTCATTAGCCTGCTCTATATTTTCCTGCTGTAAAATTTGGATTAACCGCCTGAAATTTTGAGGTGAAGACTCGCGTATTCGTTCGCCGAAATTTTCGAGTAAATAATTAAATTTGTCATTTCCTAAGATTTCGACTGCGGCAGAAATTCTCTCAGCAAACTGCATAGTTTCTGTATCGCTGAGTCCTTCACTTAGAGATTTCATTTTAGGATCATCGGCAAAAATTGCGGCTTGTTTTCTTGTATTTTGCAGCATACCATATGACGAGATTAGAATATCCATTACATAAGGTTCCATTACGTCCCAGTATACGGCGGGCATTTCTCGCGAATACATGTTTAAATTACGTTCTGTCAGCATTTTACGTGTATCAGATTCGGCGTTCCAAGCTATTGAGGCTACATCATAGACGGACCATGCGATCATAATCGGCCCTATTAACGGAATTACTTTACCGATTGCCTTACCTGCTGCACTTTTCGCTATTTTCTTAAATATTACGGTCTTCCCCGCGTATTTTGCGAAATATTTAACGAGCTGCTTTCTGAATATCAGCGCAACACCTCCGGCGATTGTCATTCCTGTAACTTTGAGATCGGGATATTTTGCGCTGAGTTTTTCTCGTACATCTTCTAAAATTTTAGCCCCGCTGTCTTGAGCCGCTGTATTTTGCCTGATATATGCCCGCATCATGGGATTTTTGTCAGCAGCTAAGAGCATTATACTTGCACGCCTATAGAAATCTGATAAATCATTTTGTAATGACTCGCCCCATTTTTCTTCGACATCGCGGAGAAAATCATCATAGTTTTCTGCAAATTTAAACGCTATAGCCTCCTGAATATTATTTATTACGTCTTGATTAATTACGAGCTGAATACTTTTTGTTCCCCATAAAAGTTCGTCCGTTTTCTCTTTATAAGCGTCATTAATTGCCTTATTGAGTTTATCAGTCATTCCCAGTGCCTGCCATCTTGCGCGATAAAGACGTAAAAAATTATTCTTGCTTTTCTTGAGAGCGTCGAGAAAATTTACTTTGTCAACTTCCGGAATTTCTCCGCCTATTTCTTTAATAGCCTGCTCAATTTCGGCCTCTCTCTGTTCCTTAGTACGCATTATATTTTGAGTCTCATCATCAGCCCATGCGCACGAACACGTAATAATAATTATAACTAGCAATAACAATTTACGCATAAAAAAATATTCCTCCTTATGAATATGAATGACATATAAAAATTTTAATGGCCTTCATATACTTTAAATGAAGAGTTTTGCTTAATATCCGGACTCTTAATATCTGAGCTATTAACATCGGGCGGCGTATCATGTGAAATAGTAATAACTTCAGGCGGGTAAACTTTCGGGAGTTCGTCCGTCTCAATGAGCAGTGCTGCAAAATGGTCAAAATCTTTGTGCTTTGAGTCTCGTATGAATTCCCCGTGTAACTCTAAAATATTATCAAGCGTGTATGCTTTATCGTCTGCTATTTCTTGAATTACTGCTATTCTATCAGCAAAAAATCTCTGCTCGGATCTAGTGAGAGTCCTGCTGAGATCCTTAACAAGTGAATTATTTGCTAATTCCTTCCCTTTGCTTACGTTTGTAAGTAGAGACTCATAAGCAAATATATACGCGTCTTGTACATATGCCTGCATTCCTTCCCAGTAAACTAAGGGGACTTCTTCAGTGTACATAATATTATATGACTCAAAAATTTTTTCTTTAACTGTGTCTTCAACTCCGACGAGCATAGAAGTAATATCCCATATGCTCCACGCCAACATTGCCCAGCCTATTACAGGAACAGCACCGCCCGCGATTTTGCCCAGTGCACTCCCTGCGAATTTACGCATTATAACTTGTGTTACGTATTTAGTCAGCTGCTTTTTAGCGAGTAACATGAGTCCGCCGCCTATGAGTCCAGCTCCTGAAATCGCAAAAGTTTCATATTTGCCTGATAATTCATCCGAAATTTTGGCCATTACTGCGCGTCCGTTATCTTCAGTGATTCGGTCATAATCTTGACGTAAATATGCCTGAGCCATGGGATTCGCACTAAGTTCAAAATATAATAATTCATTCTGACGCTTATAGAAATCTATAATATTTTCGCGGAGTTTTTCGCCCCATGTGTCTTCAAGTTCAGACATAAATTTATCATAGCTGGCAGCAAATTTGAATTCGGTCGCCTCCTGTATTTTCTCTCGTATATAGCCGCGATTTGAAGTTAATTGTATCTTGACTGTTCCCCATAAAAGATTCTCGGTCTGCTCGGTGAATGCCTCATCAACTGCCTGCTTAAGTCTTCTAGGAAGCCCGAATAATTCCCATTGAGTTTTATATAGACTTAAGAAATCCAGTTTTGTTTTAGCAATAGGGAGCTTGTCTAAATTTATTTCTGCCGGGAATGCAGAGACCGCTGAAATTATTATAATCATTATTGATGACACAATTATGCGTAAAGATTTCAAATTTTTTGCTCCTTTCCTTATACGATCTGATTTAAATATAATTATATTATAGTGAATTTTTTTTTTTTTCTAGGTAATTTTGCTATAATAAAATAAATTTTGCCAAGAGGTGCTGAAAGTGTCAGAGAAAATTAACAGCGTTGATGATATTGACCCGAAATATGCAAAAAATTATTCTGATAGTTCATTCTGGGACAAAGTAAAAAGTGTCATAAAGAGTGCAGGACTCCCGCTGATATATAAGGCATTTCAACTTTATTATGTAATGCAGAGGCCGGATTGTCCAATGCATATAAAAGCGGCTATTGTTGCTACACTGGGATATTTTATTTCGCCGATTGATCTTATACCGGATTTTATTCCGTTTGTAGGATTCACTGATGATTTAGGGGCAATAGTTGCGGCCTTAATACTTGCACAAATGTATGTTGATGAGAACGTAAAGAGACAAGCACGCGAGGCAATTGATAATCTTTTCGGTAAGGGAACTTCAGACGGACTTGACTAAATTTTTCAGCAAATAATAAAATTCCCTGCTGATTCTTGCTCTCAACAGGGAGAAAAATTTTTTATGCCTGAACGTCTAAATGTGCTGCGTTATTGTCGGCTTCTTGTCTTGCGCGGGCTTCCTGATCTGCTGCGATTTTGCCTATCATGCTGTCATATAACATTTTCCAGAGTCCCGCACCTTCTGAACGTGCAACTAAATCATCACTTGCCATCTCAAGCGATAATTCTTCCATTTGGTGCCAGTGCTTTTTCTCGGAACCGCTGATTGACATTGCAGTTTTGCGCATATCTTTCCATAATTTTGCCCATAAGAGCGACTCGAATTGCTGACAGGTTTCTTTGAGTTTCTTGGCCTCGGCTGTCTTGTGAACTTCGGGATTAATTTTTGTGTCTATAATTTTTACCGGGCTGGTTTGAATCATTTAATCACGTCCCTATATTTATATTTATTTGCTACATCGTAACTAATTCGCCGTGAAGTGCCCCCGCCTTGTCTATTGCCTGCAGAATCGAAATAATATCGCGCGGAGTTGCTCCCAGTGAGTTTAAAACTCTTACCATATCGCGCACTGTTGTTGTAGCCGGCATTGCTATCATGCTCGTGCCCTCTTCATCTGTTGTAATATCTGTACGCATTGTAACGATCGGCGGAGCTAGGGGATTATCAGGCTGAATAACATTCGCAGTGTCAGCGACTTCAACCGTTAAATTTCCATGAGCGACTCCCACTGAGCTTATTCTGACATTGCCGCCCATTACTACAGTGCCGGTGCGTTCGTTTACAGCTACTTTTGCGGGAGTATCCGGCTCGATCTCAAGAGTTCCCATATTTGCGAGAAATGCCGAGGGAGCTTGAACATATTGACCGGGTAAATTTATTTCGACTCTGGCAGCATCGGCCGCAAAAGCAACGACTCCGTAAACGCGATTAATGGCGTCTGCTATTCTCTGAGCCGTCGTGAAATCAGGTTCTCGCAATAATAAAGCAACTTGGCCGCCCGCTGTAAAATCTGAAGGTACTTCACGTTCAATAATTGCCCCGCCGTGAACTCTTCCAGCTGTAGGAACATTTTGAGTCCTTGCTGCTGCTCCCCCCTGAGCACTTCCGCCGCCTACCATTACGGGACCTTGAGCGACTGCATAAACTTGTCCGTCTGCTGCTCTTAACGGTGCTTGAATCAACATTCCGCCCTGAAGGCTTGAAGCATTGCCCATTGTGTTAACGTTCACGTCAATATTTTGTCCCGGCCTTGCATATGGAGGCAGAGTCGCAGTTAACGAGACAACCGCAATATTTCGAGTCCTGACTGATCGAGCGTCAAGAGTAACCCCGAAATTTCGCATTAGATTCCTCATCATTTGAATGGCCATCTGTGAATTATCGCCCGTGCCATTTAAGCCGGTAACGAGTCCGATTCCCGTTAATTGATTCCCCCTTGCGCCTTCAACGTCGGTAATATCTTTAATTCTGACAGGGGGATTGACGCGGGAGAAGTTCATATCCTGCAAATTTACAGCGGCAAAAACGCTCGAACTTGATAATAATAATAACGCGATAACAAGTAAAAATTTTCTAGTCATGATTATATATTAAAACACTGCTAATAAAATTTGCGAGACAATGCCGGGCTTTTGAGTCCGTGAAATTATGCCCTTACCCTTTACGGCGATTTCTGCATTTGCTACTAATTGACTGCTGATTTGATTTTCAGAAGTAACATCTTGAGGCCGTATAACTCCTGTTAACTGGAACTGCAAAACTTCTTGACTCGTTCGTATATCGCGGGTGCCTTCAATTACGAGATTCCCATTTGGCAAGACTTCAGTAACTAGACATGCAAGAGTCGCCGTCGCGTGGTGTTTACGTTCAATGCTGCCGTCCCCTTGTGTTGAATGCTGAGAATCGACAGCTAGACTCCTTATAAATCCTAAAATCCCCGACCCGTCGCTGACACTATGAGTCGCTGCTTTTGTTAAATCCGTTGTTGCCTCGTCTTTAGCGTCAGTTTTCTCGTTCACTATTACGGTTATAATATCGCCGACTCTTCCCGGCCTTGCATCTGCGAACCAGTTTCTATTATCGTTCCAGAGTGAAGCAGCATTTGCCGAACTTGCTAGAATGAATAATATAATTACTGATAAAAATTTTTTATGACTCACTTTACAGCACCTCAACTTCTACAAGATTTTCATTAATTATTTTTGCACGGAGAGTAATTTTTTTGTTGTCTGCACGCCTGACTCTGACGACATCGCCCGGCCTGCCCCCGTCTATTAATATTCCTTCAGTGTAAGCACTCGCCGCACCTATTCTCGCTAAAATTTTAACCCGCCTGCCTTTAGGGACAATGTTAGAATTAACGAGATTTGCTAATAAAATTTCTTCACCCTGCTTAATATCTTTATTTGCTGCGAACCCTAAAATCTCATTCGGACTCGTCGCATAAAGTCCCGGCCTCTTTATTGCAATTTTTCGCGATACTAAATCACTTGGCTTTATCTTGTTGCCCTTCTTTATATTATGAGACGCGGCTAAAATATTCTGATACCATGTAAAACGCACTGCAAGAGATTTTATTTTGCCGTCATTGCCCTTGAATCGCAGCATAACTGATTGAGTACCGGGAATTATGCTCGTCGGCTCTATAATCTGCCCGTCGGGTACAGCAGAATTTGCGGATATATCCAAATCACCCTCCCATGATGACAAAGATTTTATCACAGGAATTAAACTCGATATTGATTTAGGCGCGGGGGACTCCGTAAAATTTCCTTCATAGGCCGGACTCTCAATTCTTGAATATGAAGGCATGTATAACTCGATTCTTGCGTCACTGGCCGAGCTTGAATTAATTGCGCGTAATACTTCATTGCGGGTTAAAACATTTCCGTCGGGATAAAGTATTAAATCCGATAAAATTTTGCGGTTTTGGCGAGTCCCCCCTGAAATTTTTGCGACACTTCCCAGCGTGAAAGAGTCTTTATTACTATAAAATTTTCCGGGAATCTCGATTCTAATAGTCTGTGCTGCCTGAGCTTGATTTACAGCAAAAAAAACGAGGAGCGCAATAATAATACACTCCCCCGCTAAAAATTTATATTTCATGATTTACCGCTTGAGTCCGTTCGCAATTCTCAATAAGTCGTCGGCCGTCTGAATTCCTTTAGAGTTAGCTTCATAAGCACGCTGAGCTACAATCATTTCTACCATTTCTTCAACGACTTGAACATTTGACATCTCGATAACATTCTGCCTTACTTGAGGCATACCGTCCTCGCCGGGATTTCCTACAATGGGTTCGCCGCTCGCGTCAGTCTGCACGAATAATCTATCACCGAGTGCGCGGAGTCCTGCAGGATTAACAAATCTTGCGAGCTGAATTTGCCCTAGTTCCTGTAATGCCGTCTCGTCTGCAACTCTGACACTTACGACTCCGGTGGGCGATAATTGAATCTCCATAGCGTTATTTGGCACTGTTATAGCAGGTTCTAATAATAAGCCGTCTTCATTAACAAGCTGGCCTTGATTGTCAATTTGCCAAGATCCCCCGCGAGTGTAACCGATTTGACCGTTCGACATTGTAACCTGAAAAAATGCGTTGTCGTCAGTGATTGCCCAGTCAAGAGGGCCGTCAGTAATCTGAAAATTTCCCTGCACCATGAAACTTGGAGTCGCTGTAACTCTTGTACCGAGTCCGACCTGCACACCGGTGGGAACTACTGAATTCGGCTCAACAGGTGCGCCCGGCTCTCTGTAAATCTGATACATTAAATCTTCAAAATCTGCCCGGCGTTTCTTATATCCTTGTGTATTAACGTTTGCTAAATTATGAGTTACTACGTCTAAATGAGTCTGTTGTGCTATCATTCCCGACGCGCTTGTCCATAATGAACGTAACATTTTTTATTCACTGCCTCCCATTAAAATTTTTATTATCCCCTGCTGTATGAAGTAATCAATCTCTGAGTCTGTTCGTCATGAGTCATTAATGCTTTTGACGCTCCTTCATAGGCTCGCTGGGCTTCTATCATTCTGACCATTTCTGTAACTACTTCAACATTTGACATTTCTAACGTACTGCCCCAGATTTTAACGTTCTCAACTGGTAAAGCCTCGCCCGATTGCTGAGTAGGAGTTAATAAATTTCTCGCCTCATGCTTTAAATAAGTCGGATTATCGAAATTAAATATATTTACACGCCCTACAACGGCATTATCAGCAATTACTCGGCCGTCGCGCATAACTTGAATCTTTGACGCATTAGCAGGTATAGTAATTTCTCCGCCCTCGCCCTGTAAAGTCATTCCGTTCGGTGTAACTATTGAGCCGGCATTATTCAGCGTGAAATTTCCGGATCTCGTGTAAAAAGTATTTCCGTTAGTGTCAGCAACCGCAAAAAAGCCCTTCCCGTCTATTGCCATATCTAAAGGATTCTCTGTTGTCTTGACTACTCCGGGGAATGTGTCCATTACGTCTTCTGAAAAAATTTGAGCGAGTGCCATAGTTCCTATAGTTTGACGGCCCTTGAAAGGCATATCAGCAGGGAACATTGTAGCAATTTTTGTAGCTGAATCTTCTGAAACCTTTTCGATTCTGTCCATTAAAGCGGAAAAATCAGCATTTGCGCTCACTCTTCTTTTATAGCCCGGTGTATCGACATTTGCGAGATTATTTGTTACAACGTCTAAATTTGTCTCTTGCACTAACATAGCCGATGCTGCCTCATATAATCCCCTATGCATGAAAAATTATTCCCCCTTTTTATATTAAATATGTAGTCTGCTGCCCTTCTTTAAATTTATGAGCATATTACTCCGGCCGGTTTCCTTTAACTTGTCCATTTCAGCGAGTGCCTTACCTGTTCCGAGTGCGACGCTCTCCATGGGATTCTCAGCCGTAAAGCAATTTATGCTAGTCTGTTGTGCTATTAATTCAGGAAGTCCCCGCAATAACGCCCCGCCTCCTGTTAAGACAATGCCCCTGTCTATTATGTCGGCTGATAATTCGGGCGGAGTTAATTCTAAAATATTTCTGATCCCGTCTACTAAAGTCTGAATCATTTCGCCCAGTGCCATATTAATAGCCGAGCTAGTTACTTCGATTTGACGAGGGAGTCCCTGAACTAAGTCGCGGCCTTTAACTACCATTTTCATATCGTGCTCAAGAGGCATACAAGTCCCGATCATGATTTTGAGATTCTCGGCTGTCTGATCTCCTATAGCTAGATTATATTGACGACGCAAATAACGCATAATACTCTCGTCAAATTTATCGCCGCCTATACGTAAAGATTTCGAGACAACGACTCCGCCGAGTGAAATTACTGCAATATCCGTCGTGCCTCCGCCTATATCAACAATCATTTTGCCGCGCGCCTCTTCAACGTCGAGATTTGCCCCGATTGCTGCTGCCATTGGCTCTTCGATTAAGTATGCCTCTTTCGCTCCGACTTCTAAGGCTGCCTCTATTACTGCACGTCTTTCAACGTCTGTAGCACCTGAAGGAACGCATATCATCACGCGATTTCTAAAAAATTTTTTCGTCCCCTTAGTAACGCGCCTCATAAAATGCTGTAACATTGCTTCTGTCATCTCATAATTTGCAATAACTCCGTCTCTTAACGGCCTGACAGAAATAATGCTGCCCGGAGTCCTTCCTACCATGCTTTTAGCTTCATAGCCGACTGCTAAAATATCGCCGGTGTCTTGATCTATTGCTACAACTGAAGGCTCACGGAGAACAACCCCGCGGCTTTTCTCGTAAATTAATACTGTCGCTGTTCCTAAGTCTATACCTATATCAGTGCCGAACAAATTTAAGCACCCCCGTTAATAACAAAGCAAATTCAAATATTCCCATTCCCGAATTACAGCCGCTGCTTGAACTTGAGCGGGTCGGCTCGCTTGTGCCATTTCTCCAAATTGACGAGTCCGAATTTATTTCGCAGCTTCCTACTAAATCTACATCAATATAGCCTGTAATTCTCACTGTGCCTGAGTCAATGTCCGTGAAAGTAACTTGATAAGTGAGTCCCTCATAAGTAACTGCAGGAAGTGTGAAAGGCTCATTATTTGTCGGTCTCATTTCTGGCAGTAAAATGGGAATCTTTATACCATTTAATAAATACTCTTCCCATGCTTTAATATTTAGGCTCGTTGCGTCTAGTCTAATGTGAATATTATAATCTGTAAGAGCCTTCATATCGCTGTCTAGTAACTCATTTGATAAATCTGTAACTGTCTCATTATTTATTATTAATGCTTGTATATCGCGGCTTATCTCTCTAAGAGTCCGAGTCGTCAGAGTCATATCTCCTGTTAATTCCAAACTTGAACGCACGAAACTTTTTTCAGCGAATCCCTCGCCGTGAACAAGCCAAGCTCCTGAAATGTCATAATCTTCAGCGTTTAATATATTGCAGGCAGATAAAATAATAAAACATGCGCATAAAAATTTTTTCATGAATTAAATTCTCCTTCTGACCTGATTTTATTTATCATTCCGGCCAAATACCCAGCTCCGAATCCGTTATCTATATTTACAACAGAGACACCTGACGCGCAAGAATTCAACATATCAAGCAAAGCAGACACTCCCCCGAATGAAGCTCCATAGCCTACACTTGTCGGGACTGCAATGACCGGACAATCTGCCAGACCTCCGAGAACACTTGCTAAAGCTCCTTCCATGCCGGCGACTGCTATAATAACACTAGCGCGCATAATTTCGTCAATGTGAGACAAAACACGGTGAAGACCAGCGACTCCGACATCATATAGACGTGATACACGATTGCCGAGTACTTCAGCGGTTAATGCTGCCTCTTCAGCGACGGGAATATCGCTCGTGCCTCCTGTTGCGACGATTATAAAATTTTTGCTTGTATTTTCGGGAATTTGTCCGTAGATTCCTGCTTTAGCGTCCGCATGATATTCGATTTCACAGCCTAAATTCTTTAATTCATTCGCTGACTCTTGAGATAAACGCGTGATTAATATAACTTTCTGATTATGAGCCTTCATTACGTTAATTATCGCCGCAATCTGTTCGGGAGTTTTGCCAGCACCGTAAATGACTTCAGAAGCTCCCTGCCGTAATTTCCTGTGTAAATCGACCTTAGCAAAGCCTATATCTTCAAACGGCTTTTCTTTGAGCAGTAAATAAGCCTCATCAACTGAAATTTTATTATCATGGAGTTCTCGTAGAATTTGCTTAATATCGTTCAATTAAATTTTTCACCTCGTAAAGCAAATAATATCACACAGTTAAATTTATTTAATATAATGATTCAAAAAAAGTTTCGTTATTCTTGACCCGCTCGCTATAAAATATAACTTGATTGACAATTGCCATAGATGGGCCGCGCTTTAATTTTGCCTTCATTGCCTGAACAGATTCGCTCTTGCCCTGAAAAACTACCTCGACTCTGCCGTCTAATAAATTTTCTACAGTTCCAGTGAGTCCCAGTCTCTCAGCCTGTTCACATGCCCAGTAACGAAAGCCGACATGCTGGACTCGACCGCTGATTAATGCCCGAACCCGTAAAAAGTTGCTTGTGTCTTCATAATTCATGATGATTTCTCCATATATTAGCATTATAAATAATTATACTTGAATATATACAAATCCCCGCCCGTTATTGCCATACTCCGGAATTTATTAATTGCCGCGTAACTTGTCTTGCCCAGTCTTTATTACTTGCCGGGGAAGCTGGACTCGGATGTAAAATTTTTGTGATTGTGAGATTTAAATTTTTGAGGGACTCCCGTGCTCTTGACTCTGCGAAATTTCCGACTCCGATAACGAATTCAGGGCTGATAATTTCTATAATATTTCTTAGACACGAATCACAAAGCGAGTATAATTTTTCACGGTCAGATTTAATTAACTTGTCAGGAGTCAAATTTCTTGCGTGATCTCCCTTGCTGGCTGTCAAGAATAACAACGGGCAATAATTCAACACAAAGCACTCACTAAAAAATTTCTTAGAATCTCCATAATGAGTCCTGAATAAAGCCCAGAGTCTCCGGCCGCTCACTTCACTGCGACTACAATCAAGCCCCTTCACTAAATAGTCATGATGTTCATTTAATAAATTGCGATTTATGGAGATTTCGCGAATGCCGAGAAAATTTTTTACTGAATCAATTTCGCCGAATGGGACTCCAGTTTGAGCCATACCAAACGGGCCGGGATTCATTCCGATAAAGACGGCTCGGACTTGAGATTGCAATTTACTTGTGAATTTCTCGAACCCGTCCCACGCATAATTTAGGGGGTTATATACTTGCATTACGGGATGTGAAAAGCTCAATAAATTAATTTGCCCGCGTAAAATTTTATAAGATTCAAGAATTAAACATGAAAGACTTTGCATTATATGAGCCTCGCAAAAAATTTTTATGAATCCTTCTCGTTATTATTATCGTCATAATCAAAAAATTCTCGTCTATGTTTATACCATAATAATAAAGCCAGTCCCGCAAAAATAAATCCGCCTGTCAGTCCGTAAAATACATAGTCCGTTCTCATTGCATAGCCTAACATTGTCCCGCCGTAGCCTGCCAGTGCATAGCCGAAACTTATAACGCTCAATAATGATAAAGTAGTAATAAATAGTCTCATATAAATAAATTGCCCTTTCTTGGAAAATTTTTTAATATTATAATTCAAGAATGCCGAGAATTATTTAATATCATGTATATTTTATAAGGAGTGATTCACATGCAAAGATTCATTAAGCGTTCACTAATTGCAATAGCGATTATATTATCACTTGCAAATTTTGTCTTGGCCGGGTCAGAGCCTCAATTAATAGAAGCTCCATTATCTAAAGAGTTCCTAGAGTGGCGCGAGTCCCTAAATAAAGACAAAGTCAGCACAAAACAAGACAAATTCCCAAATGGGTACGTGCCATTCCCTGTAGATTTATCATATTTAGCTGATAATCCACCGCGCGAGGACTCGGACGGTAAAGTAAAGACTCTCTCTATACCTGAGACTTATGATTTAAGAAGTGTCAGCGGAAAAAGTTACGTTACAAGCGTAAAGAATCAGGGTGATTACGGGACTTGCTGGGCACATGCTGCTATAGGAGCTATGGAGTCAAATTATTTAGTAAACGGCGGCTCGACTCTGGATTTGTCAGAAATGCATTTAGCGTGGTATACGTTCAAGAATTCAGATAAGACTCAAGCGTTATATAACATGACAAGCTCAAATTATGATTCAGTAATGAATCACGGCGGCAATGTATTATATCCTGCTGCAATATATACAAGACTCTCAGGGCCGGTCTTAGAGTCAGAAGTCCCATATCCGACTCAGCCTTCAGGATCAACTCCGGAAGATTACACAAGAGTTTTGCGGCTCCGTGATATATATTTCTTGAGTAAATTAGAGACAACAAATATAAACGATTCCAGCACACAACGCGATATAGTAAAGCAGCGTATAATCAAAAACGGGTCTGTCGTAGTAAGTTATGAAAGCAGCAGCAATTATTATAGAAACTCTTCAGGCGAGACAACTTTTTACACGACCGGACAATCAACAAATCACGCAGTACAAATAATAGGCTGGGACGATAATTATTCAGCAAGCAACTTCAAGACAAATCCCGGCATGAACGGCGCATGGCTGATAAAAAACTCATGGGGCACCAGCTGGGGAGACAGCGGCTATTTCTGGATGTCATATAAGCAATATTTAACCGGCGGAGCAGCTTTCGTAGTTGAAGATAAAGACTCAAATATGAATGTTTATTATTATGATGCTCTAGGGTGGTGTTCTGCGTCAGGCTGGCCGGGCAGCGAGGCATCATATTCAGCAAACGTATTTAAATCGACTCGCGATGAATATTTAACAGAAATAGGATTCTTTGCTCCTAACAATAATATGGAATATGAAATAATAATTTATGATAATCTAGGCACGTCAATGCCATCATCTAGTCCCGTTGGAAGTTCGGCAGCTTTGACTCAATCGGGCACTATAGGCTATGCAGGTTATCACACTGTAGATTTAAGCAGCGCGGTACAACTCACGAGCGGAAAATATTTTTCTGTCATTGTAAAAATGTACGGAATAACTTATATACCAATCGAGACAAAAATATCGGGTTATTCAGATAATGCAAAAATTGAGACGGGAAGCTTCTTTTCTTATAACGGCACAACATGGACAACAGGTGCAAATTTCGGCGCGAGTAATGCATGTATAAAGGCTTTCACTGTAATATCGAACACTGTAAAAGCTCCGAGCATAACAACGTCATATTTACCTGATGGACTTCTTAACAAATCTTATTCGCAGACTCTCACGGCCTCAGGAGGGGCTATAACGTGGTCAAAAACTAGCGGCAATCTTCCCGACGGTCTCGAACTTGATTCAACCGGGACAATTTCAGGGACTCCGACAACTGCGGGCGACTTTGAATTTACGGTAAAAGCTACGAATTCAGCAGGCAGTGACTCAGCAGCTTTTACAATAACTATTAATGAGCAGTCAACATTTAACAAGACTTCTTTCAGCGGTTATGTAGGCAGTGCATTTACTGAAACTCTTTCACTTTCAGGCGGAGAGTCAGCAGCATGGAAAGCAAATGACACTATGCCGAGCGGACTCAAACTCGCACCTAAAACCGGAGTAATCACGGGCAAACCTACGAAACAAGGCACATTTACAATCTCATTTACTGCGACGACTTCAGACTCAGACGAAATCACAGAAGATGTAACTTTCACGATAAATGCAAAACTTGTTAAGCCTACAATAAGCACATCGAGCCTCAAAAACGGCACAGTAGGAGTCGAATATGAAGCGTCATTAACAGTAAAAGGCACTGATCCCGTTTCTATAACATCAGAAGGAATCCCCGACGGCCTGACAATTGACGGAACATATATACATGGGACTCCGACAACTGCAGGAACTTACACTATAAAAATTTCTGCTGCTAATACAGCAACGGAACTCGCAGGGGGGACTCCTGTTACAAAAAATATTAAGCTCGTAATCAAAGATCATGCGCCTGTTATTATAATTTCTCAAGACCTCCCAGAAGGCAAAGTGGGCGAGAGTTATACTTCTGACTCATTCACGACATCTGCAGGCGATAATATTACGTGGTCAGCGTCAGGACTTCCTGCGGGGTTAAAGATTAATGCAAGCACGGGCGTAATAAGCGGTAAACCGACAAGGGCCGGAAATTTCAACGTTACTATCAGGGCGAAAAACTCGGGCGGAAATGACAGCGTTAAATTACCCCTCTCAATTCTGCAGACTCCTTCACTGACTACTACGAAAATTAAAGACGCTAAGGCAGGATCAAATTATAATGTTACTCTCAAAGCAGCGGGAACTACTCCTATAAAATGGGAAGTAACAGGACTCCCTGATGCTCTCGAACTCACAGCAAATGAAAGCAAAGGCACGGCGACAATTTCAGGAATCCCCGCAAAAATAGGTACTTATACGATTTCTATAACTCTTACATGCACGAGCGATGAGACTCTGACAGCAGCGAAAACTATCACTCTAAAAGTTACCGGAGACGCTCCTAGAATATCAGGCACTCTGAAAAGAGCAGCAGTTGACGAGGAATATTCAGACGGAGAGATCACAGCAAAAGGCACAATGCCCATAAATTTGAGTTATATGATAATGGCGGCCGATAAAACTAGATTCGGGATTGACTCGCTTGAAGATTTAGGCCTGACTTTCACGGCTTCGGCTGACTCAGGGACTGCGACAATAACAGGGACTCCTACAAAGTCAGTAAAAGCTCTTCCCATTTATATAATTGCGTCAAATGATGTCGGGCAGACCAGCAAGAAATTTAATTTTACAGCAGCGGGCGAGAAACCGGTATTCACGACTCCTGAATCTACAACTACGAATATTACTACATCAGCAGGAAGTGAAATATCGCTGGATTTTACAGTAACAGGCACGAAAACTATAACTCTTTCAGCAACGAGTGCGAGCGGATTTACATTTACTCAAACGGGAGATTATACGGCGGCTCTTACCGGGACAGCACCGTCAAAAGAAAGTAATACAACAATTACAATAACGGCTCAGAATGCGGACGGCAAAGCAACAAGAAAAGTTGTGATAAAAACTAAAGTCCCGCCTACAATTACTACACCGCAAAAACTCCCGAATGGTAAACTTAAGCAGGCATACAAGCAAAAAATTACTGCTACAGGCTCAAAGACTATAAAATGGTCAATTGAGGGCGATTTACCGGACGGCATAAAATTTAATAACGGGAATTTCAGCGGCAAACCTACAGAGTCAGGAGATTTTGTGATTACGATTATTGCGTCAAACGATGTCGGGAAGGTCAGCAAAGAGTATACACTCACTATAATAGACCCTAACGCGCCTAAAACTCAGACTCAAGAAATCAGCAGCGAATCTCAAGAAAATTTGCAGGTTCAAGAAATCGAGTCCGCGCCAGAGTCAAAATCTGAATCAGAATCAGAGCCAGAATCAACACAAGAGACTCAAGAATCAGCGATTACTTACGGCGAGAGTCAAACTCTTTCAGCTGAAGCAATCAAGAATTTCACGGATAAGGGCTTTATTGTTATAGCTGAATTGCCGGAGATTCAAGTTACTAAGAGCGGACAATATGATATTGACTTAATCATAGAACTTGACGAGGGAGTCAAAACTGGCAGGAAATTATATTATTTCGCGATACCAAATATAACTCATTCAGATTCAGAAGATGACGAGATTGTAGAATTCTATGACGAAAGCGGCCAAGAGATTTTAACAGTTCCCGAGAGTCATAAAATAAAAATTTCTGCGTGGCTCACTGAAGGGGTAATTTATAGGCCGGTCATTTGCGTAGAAGCAGAATCAGAGACAAAGTAATTTACTCATAAAAATTTATATGCTCCGTCATTCTCGGCGGAGTATTTTTTTTTTGTGCTATGTGAGTGAATATGCTAAAATTTTTTGTAAATAATCTCAAGAAAGGACTTGACAAAGTAAATGTTAGTCAGTAAAATCGGTTGTCGGTTGTCGGTTGTCGTAATGTTTGCGCTCTAATAAAAAAATTCTCACCCTCCAAATTTCATAACACTGCGGAGGCTGCCTCATGAGAAAGATAGACGTTGAGGAGCTGAAGCAAAACCAGCTTGAAATACTTGATGTTGTTGCTAAATTCTGCGAAGATAATCAAATAAATTACTGGATCGATGCCGGAACTCTCTTAGGCGCGATAAGGCATAAAGGCTTTATTCCTTGGGACGATGATATTGACGTGGGAATGCTGCGGCCTGATTATGATAAATTCATGAAACTCTTTAACGAGAAGAATACGCGCTATAAATTTCACTGCATAGAGAATGACCCGGAATTTTTTGTCCCTTTCGGAAAAGTTTTAGATAATGAGACTCTCTTATATGAACCTGACGAACGAGGATTTAAACTTGCGATTAACATAGATATATTTGTATATGACAATGCCCCCGACGATGATAATATCGTTAAAGAAATGTATGACCGCAGGGACTCTTTACGCAAAAACGGATCTCGGCGGATGTATCCCATTTTCATGAATAAGCCGAACGGGAATATATTGCGCAGGTGTCTTGTTTACTTATTGCGGGCTGTATATAGAGTCTTCCCGAAATATTATTTTGTGCATAAAATGATCGAGAACTCAAAACGTTTTGTAAATCAAGATACAAAGCGAGTCGGAAATTTTACGAGTTATACGCGCATGGCCTGCGATAAAAGAGTCTTTAATGAATTTATTGACGTGGAATTTGAAGGCAGAAAATTTAAAGCTCCCGTCGGTTATGACGAATGGCTGCGAGCTTTTTACGGCGATTATATGCAGCTGCCACCGATTGAAAAACGAGTCAGCACTCACTCTTTTATAGCTTACAAAAATTAGGAGTAATTTATCATGAGAATCAAAAATGTTATTGAAGAAATCAGCGCAAATAATGTCCATGAATTCTATAATACTCGCGCGGCAAATTATAACGGTGAAAATATTTTCACTCTCACATGCTTAAATGACAAGCACCCCGCAATTACTGAAGAACGTAACAAGGCCGAAATTATGAAGTTATTGCCAAAATTGAAGCTCGATAAGGACTCTTGTGTGCTCGATCTTGCATGCGGTTTTGGAAGGTGGCTCGACTCCATGCCCGAATTTATAAGCAAATACAGAGGTATAGACTTCAGCAGCGAAATGATAAAACTTGCCGAGACTCGCAATACACGCTCAAACGCAAAATTTTTAACGGGTTCAGTGCTCGATGTCGATAAAATTATTCCCGGTGAAATGGGCAGCTTTAACAGAATCCTAATGATGGGCTTGTTAGTCTATATGAATGACAGCGATATATTAGCTTTATTTGATAAGAACGCTAAGTATTATTCACAGGTGGTGGGGGGGAAGTTTTATGAATAAG
>JAFSWW010000083.1 GCA_017444345.1 Synergistaceae bacterium
GGCGGAAATAAAATCCTGATTCGGGTTGCCCATGAGGACGTGGGGCGAGTAATCGGGAAGAGGGGAGCAACGATCAACGCTATCCGGCTGTTGGCCAAAGCGGCAGCAGTCAAGGCCGGTGAAAGGGTTGATGTTGACATCATCGAGGACTAAATAATTAACGTAAGCATAATAACGGCATTCCCGGAATTATTCTCAAATTTCCTGAATACAAGCATTCCGGGGCGTGCTGTAAAAAATGGGCTTGTCGGCGTTGAACTCGTGAATTTACGCGATTTTGGCCGGGGAAATTATAGACAGTTAGACGATTATGCGTTCGGTTCGGGCGGAATGTTGTTCGCAGCTCCGCAGTTAAAAGACGCTTTAAATTTTGCATCGCATAAAGGAGTCAAACCGTTTGTAATATTCCCTTCGCCGCAAGGAGTCTTAATCAGTCAGGAAATAATTGAGACTCTGGCACATCAGGAACAAGTTATTATAATCTGCGGACATTATGAGGGCATTGACGAAAGATTTACGCAAAAATATGTAGATTTAGAAATCTCTATAGGTGATTGCGTATTAACCGGCGGAGAAATCCCCGCAATGTTGATAATTGACGCGATGTCGAGACTTGTTCCCGGTGTAGTCGGCAAGAATAAAGCCGTTATAGAAGACTCATTTTATCGTGGTATGCTTGATAATCCGAATTATACGAGGCCGTTTACATGGGAGGGACTCGACGTTCCGGAAATCTTAACGAGCGGCAATAACAAGCAAATTTCTAGGTGGCGCAGAAGAGAGGCAATAAATCGAACTCTGACACGCAGGCCGGACTTGATAGCAAGAGCTTCTATACGTGATTATTTAGCCGGAAAAATTAATCTTGCTGTTATCGCAAATAATGAAGACGTGAATTTATGCGGACTTAGTGAGCTTTGCAGAGCCTATAATCTGGGAAGATATTATATAATCGCTAATGATCATGATTTACGCGAGAAAATAAAAAATTTATATCCTGACTCAAAAATTATAGGCAATATTGCGAGGTTGTATAACGAGAATAAGCAGGAAAATTTATTAATCGTGAAGATTCACGCGCGTTCGGGAGATAATTTGCTGCATAGTCTTGAATTAAAGCGCAAATGTTTAGAACATGAGGGCGGAATTATATTTTTATTTGCTGACGATGAGAGCAGATTTTATAATATTCAGGGCTTGGCAGGTTATCTCTATGAAGCAGGACAAGACATAAATGTTCCGTTGAATATATTAATAGGAACCGCTTTAGATAGGTTATTAGGGAAGCGTTAAATATTTATTAGGAGGCATTATTCAAATTGAACGCTGTAGATTTAGTTCAGAAGAAGTACTACAGAGAAAATGAATTACCGGATTTCAGACCGGGCGACACTCTGAGAGTACACGTAAAAATTAAAGAAGGTACCCGCGAACGTATACAGGTCTTTGAGGGCATTGTTATAGCCAAACAACATGGAGGACTTGACGAGACTTTCACAGTGCGCAAGATTTCTAACGGAGTCGGCGTTGAAAGAATATTCCCGGTGCATTGTCCCTCGATTGATAAAATTGAGGTTCAGCGTCAGGGCAAAGTCAGACGAGCAAAATTATATTATCTCCGTAAATTAAGCGGTAAGGCAGCAAGAATCAAGGAACGCCGCAAATTTGCATAGTACACGAGAAAATATATAAAATTATTCCCCCTGTCATGAATTCACACGGCCGGGGGGATTTTTTTGTGCGTTAAATCTTGAAATAACTGGCTGCTTCCTTCAAGTCTTCAGATAATGAATCAATTATCTTTGTGTCGTTGAATACGTTATTAACATTTTCGGCAATTTCTGCTATTGACGCTGTAGCCTGCTCGTTTGCTGCTGATGTCTGCTCTGATACTGAAGAGAGTTCGTTTACTGCGTTTGAAATCGTCTGCCTGATTGAGTCAAGCCTCGTAGTTACGTCTGACACTGAAGAGATTTCTACGAGTGATGAGGCTATTTCTTTATCAAGCAATGTAAATTTTTCTTGAGTAGTTGCTAAGACCTCGCGCTCTTCATTGATTAAATTTTCGACTTCTTGAGCCTGACTCACACATTCGCCCGATAACTGCTTAATTTCTAAGACTGTATCATTAATTGACTCGGCGGCCTCGTTTGATTCCTCTGCTAACTTCTTAATTTCTGCGGCGACAACCCCGAATCCCTTCCCTGCCTCACCTGCCCGGGCTGCTTCGATTCCTGCATTGAGTGATAATAAATTCGTCTGTGATGCAATAGAAGTTATCATCTTAATTTTTTCGCCTATATTGAGAATTGCATTATTAGTAGCTTTTATTTTGTCGGTGATTATTTCAATGGCTTTGTAAGATTTAACGGAGGAGTCGGCGGCTTCTGTTATACATTCTCCGGCGGTCTTGTTAGCGTCATTCATTTGTGAAGATATTTCGCTAAGATTCTTGACGTTAGAGACGGCTTGCGAGATTATTTTTTCCATGTCTGAAATATTTTCGCCTATATCCTGAACACTTTTGACCATTTGGAGAGTCGTATCAGATAGAGATTTCATAGTGTCAGAAATTTGATTCGCCGCAAATGATGAGTTCTTAGCAAGTTCTTCAGTGGATTTTACTGTCTCCGTGAGTTCATAGGCCGAGTCTAATATTCTCCCGATTGAGTCATTTAATACGTGCTCAAGTTTATCGGCTGAGTCTAATAATTGCGCGGTCTCGTTAATCTTGCTGTCTAGTAAAATTTCCGTGTCAAGATCTCCATCTGATAATTTCTCGATTTCGGCGGCAACTTCTTTTAACGGGTCGGCTACTCTTTTCGCGACTATCAGGGCAATAATCGAATAAATAATTATCATCGCGGCACTTATAGCAAATATCATGATGTAAATACTTCGTGAAGCTGCCTGAATCTGAGTCGCAGGTTTGCCGGAAAATGCCATCCCTACAATTTCGCGGCCATTAGTCAGCGGCATATAATAAACGTGATAGACAAGCCCGTTAATTTTTACGTTGTCAGAATAATAATCATTGCCCGATTTCACAGCCTGCCATACTGCTTCAGACGCCGGAGTGCCTTCTATTCTGTGCCCGTTTGAGTCTAATATCGTCGTCATGAATCTAATATTTTTCTTGAATATAGTAAATTCAAAGCCTGTTTTCTTCATAACGTCAATATATTCTGTGTCATACTCGCAAAAATCCCCGTCAAGATTTATATTATGCTTTAAATCATATTCGTAGTATTCTTTGAGAGCCTGAGACGCTAGAATTAATGACTCCTTTGTGCTTGAGTTAAGATTACTCACAACTATTCCGGAATTCACGAGCGCAATAATTATAACAGCACTAATTAACGGTAACAAAGCAAAGATTACTAACATAGTGCGCAGGCTTATATGACGCTGTCTAGCAGATTTACTCATTATATGCCGCCTCCTTCAGATATATTTATAAATAATTACTCTTCATTCATGCCGATTAAGTCAAATTTTTCTGTTGAGATAATAATTTCACTCACCGGCCAAGAACATTTAACACAAATAGTGCGGTCCGACAAATTATAATACCAGCCTTCACGCGAGTCCCTGAAGTTATCAAGTGTGATAAAGCGCGCTATTTTCCGGCCGTCGACTCTGACCCAGTATGCGCCCTTCTCTTTGCTGATGACTCGTAAATTTATTTGCTGTATAGTCTCGTGATAACTGCCCTCACGCGTGAAATTTATAATTTTGCGGTTACCTGATTTTACGGTGATTTTAACGCTTGAGAATTCGCCGTGTTTATAATTTTCTGTATGGCCGTCATCATCATAAAAAGTAAATTCGCTGTCGTTATCTGCACCGATCAAGAAATCAAGAGTCTTCACCGAGTCAAAATTTATGCGTTTAATATCGTCGCTCGTGAAAAATATAGAATTACCCCGTAAAAACATGGGAATACTTGAATCATTAACCGGAATATTAATCACTTGGCCGCCCTGATAAAGTTTTAAATTATCGCTCATATCATACCAGTTACAGCCGGCAGGTAAATAAATTTGCCGAGTCCCCGCGCCCTTCTCGATAACATTTGCGACAAGTATAGAATTTCCAAACATAAACGTAAAATTATTGTCGCTGTAAGTGTTTATATCGTCAGGAAATTCAAGAAATAACGGCCTCATAACGGGAAGACCTGATTTATTTGCTTCATTCATGAGTGAATATAAATAGGGCAGCATTCTATAACGTAAAGCAAAAGCCTCACGAACTTGCGAAATAATTTCTTCATACATGAAGGGCTGAGTAACTGTGTTATCATTATTTGCTGAATTCAGAGTAAAACGGGGCTGGAAGATTCCATTTTGAATCCATCGTAATAATAACTCGCTTTCAGGTGCTCCGCCTGCAAACCCGCCTATATCACAGCCCATATTTGCACAGCCCGATAAACCCATTCCGAGAATCGTTGCAATATTAAATTTTAGAGTCCTCCAGTCAGTGAGATTATCTCCGCCCCAGACTTGAGCATATCTCTGAATCCCCGCATAACCTGCACGATTAATTACATATGGGCGTTCATTTGGATATACATTTTTTATAGCTTGAATAGCAGTGAGTGCCATCAAATTCGAGTGAATAATTTTGAGTTCCGCCATAGTCCCGCCCATTCCGTTATTATCGCAAAATGCCTCGCGGTCTTCTATGCCGTCAAATTCGCAATTATCGTTCCAGACAGTTTTTGTGCCTTTGCGTAAAATATTTTTTTCGAGTAACTCACGCCACGAGTCCCGGCCTGATTGACTGGTAAAATCTATAAATCTCCCTTCACCGCCCCACCATCTTCCGTAATAGTCGCCGCTCTTATCCGGAGTCTTTATAAACGCGTTGTTATTCTCGTAAAAATTCGCATATGGGTGATTCTTGAGGACTCCGGGCTTGAGATTGCAAATTACGTTAATTCCCAGCGCGTTCATTTTCGCAAAAAATTCTTCAGGATTCGGGAATCGCTTATAATTCCAGTTAAAAGTATATCGCAAGTTATCTTTTTCTCCGCTTGAATACCCCGATGCGAGCCAGAAATTATCAATATAAATTTTTTCGCGCAAATGTTTGTCAATTAAATTATAGATTTCCTTGTCGCAGTTCTCTTCAAGTTCGGCATAATACATTGAAGACGCGCAATAACCGAGTGATTGCTTTGTCGGCAATATAGTCCGCCCTGTGAGCCATGTATAACGCTCGATAACTTTTTTCATGCTTGAGCCGTTAATAAAGAATAAATCTATATCCCCGCCGTCAGTCTGATAATAATTATAGCGTTCCCAGTAGCCTGAAATTTCTTGACCTAAATCAAACACGCAATCATAAGAATTATTATAAAATATTCCCAGTGAATGCAAATTATCTCGATTCACACGAATATAAAACGGGATGTGCTTATACATCGGGTCGCCTGTCTCAGGGTCATGGCCTATAGCGTCTTTAGGGGACATTCGCAAACGTCTAAATTTTTTGTCAAGATTCCCGGTCTTCTCGCCGAACCCGTAAAAGAAATCTTTTTCTCTGTCCATACATGAATAATGACTCAACCGGCCTAACTGGTCGCGCTCAAATGAACGTTCCGGCAAGTCTCGATAAATGCAAGTTCCTTCATTATTATATAGCGCAAAATTTAGGGGAGATTTATTCATGACGAGTCTTAGAGTCTTAGTCGTGAAAGTTAAATTTTTCTCGTTTTCCTGATAGTCTATATTCAGCGCGTTAATCCTAGTGCGTTCACCTGCAAATAAATTATCAAGCTCATCAGCCCACGCCGTAGTAATTAAAGCATACGAGCATTCACGAAAAGCCCGGGCAAATGATACCCGGACTCTTATAACGTCATCGCTAAGAAATACAAGCATAATATCAGCATTATCTGCGTTAATAATATAGCCGCTGCTTGTTTTGTTGATTGCACGAAAATTTTTTATTAACATGATTACATACCTATTAAATCAAAGTCTTCAAATGAAATTTTTAGCGTAAAATTCTGATTCGGGTTCGCAAATTTTATGATTACTGCGCGTTTTGTCTGGCTGTAGTACCAACCTTCAGAGGCAGAGTCAAATTTTTTGCGATTCAAGAAATGCTCAAGTTTCTTATTTCCGAGTGATACCCAGAAGGGGCTGCGGTCCTTGCGTATAAACTCAACGGCAAATTTTTTAACAGTGTCAGTATATGAGCCTTCAGAAGTAAATTCAAGATTTATGACACTTGAGCCTGACATTTTTATATTCGTCCTGCGATATACACCGTTGATAAAATCGTTGCTTACTCCGTCATCGTCATAGAGTGTGTAACTTCTCTCTCTGCTATCTTGAGTCGGTGCGATAATAAATTTCAGGTCAGTTATTTTATCAAGTGCCATGCTTGAGAGTTTATTTTCTGCCATAGGAATAATTGCGCCATCACGTATAAACATGGGAATGCTCGCCAAATCTACAGGAATATCAATAAATTGTCCGCCCTCGTAGAATTTATAATTATCGTTCCAGTCATACCAGCCCGAACCCGACGGCAAATAAACGCGTTTAACTTTTTGTCCCGGCTCGATAACATTTGCTACAAGAATATCACGGCCAAACATAAACTCAAAACTTTCATCAAATACTCGTGAGTCTTCCTGAAATTCATAGACAAGAGCCCGCATAATCGGAGCACCCGTTAAATTTGCCTCATACTCAAGCGAATAAAGATAAGGCGTGAATTTATAACGCAGTAAAATAGCTTCACGAATCAAATCCGCCGAATTCTTGAACATCCAAGGCTCTGTAACTGTATTATCATTGCTGGCTGAATGAATCGAGAAACGAGCTTGAAATATACCATTTTGAACCCAGCGCAAAAATAATTCTTCACTGGGAGCAGGCCCCGCAAATCCGCCTATATCCGCGCCCTCGTTAGGCTGACCCGATAAGCCCATGCCCGTAATAATGGGAATATTATATTTTAGACTCTCCCAGCTCGTAAAATTATCCCCGCACCATGTTTGAGCGTATTTCTGAATCCCTGCGCTGCCTGACCTGCATACTATATATGGCCGAGCGTCTTTATTATGTTCACGGACTGAGTCACCGCCGATTTTGCACATTATTGTTGACATAAGCGGCTTTAACTGCGCAATTGTCCCGCCCTTGCCGTCAAAATCAACGCGCGAGTCCTTATCTACTAAGCTGTCATACTCGCAATTATCGTCCCATATTGAGTCCGTGCCTACGTCAATAACATTTTTGATTAAGTAATCCATCCATGCGCGGCGAGCTTCAGGCTTTGTGAAGTCCCAGAATGCCCCAGTGCCTCCCCACCAGCAGCCGAGTGCAATTTTTGAGGGGTCTTTGCTGTCCTTCACGAATACATCGCGGCTCATGAATTCATTAAATAACGGGTGAACGAGTAAGATTCCGGGCTTGACGTTAGGGACATTCTGCGCGCCCTTCTCGTTCATTGCTGCAAAATATTCGCGGGGATTCTTGAATCTCGTAGTGTTCCATGTAAATACACAGCGTTTACCGTCAACGCTCGTATAACCTGATGACAAGTGAAAGCCGTCAATCGGGAAGCCCTCGGCCTTTATCGTGTCAATGAATTCAAGCACTGCATCGTCGCTGTTTTTCTCTAGTTCGGGATAATACATTGATGAGCCTTGATAACCGAGCGCACGTTTTGGCAATAATGCCGGCCGACCAGTCAAAAGAGTATAATTATTTATTATTTGCTTGATTGAATCGCCCGATATAAAGAATAAATCTATATCTCCGCCGTCTGCCTGCCAGTAAGAATAACGAGGCCAGTAATTACTCTTTTCACAGCCCATGTTAAACACTGACTCATAAAAATTGTGATAAAAGAGTCCCAGTGCCTTGTGATTTCCGCGAGTCAATCTTATATAAAAGGGTATATGCTTATAAAGAGTGTCGCACTTCACGGGATTATAGCCCATTGCATCGGTCGCCCGCTGACGTAAAAAAGTTTGATTCTTGTTTAAGACTCCCGCCTTCTCTCCGAATCCGTAAAAGCAGTCATCTTCATTCATTCGGCTGTAATGAGTTACTCTATTATTTGAGTCAAGAGTGAAGGGATTCCCAGCTAATGACGAGTAAATTTCTGTGCCCTCTGAGTCATAAAGTCTCATACAAAGCGGGTCTTTGTCGAACTCAAGAGTCAATTTTACCGTCTTGAATATTATTTTATTATCGGACTCGATAGAAACAGGCTCGACTGGGTCAACTCGTTTTCTTTCTCCGGTGAATAAATTATCAAGCCTATCAGCCCACCCTGTAAGAGTTAGAATATATGACTCCTCGTCAAATTTCTTGTCAAAAGAAGTCCGGACTCTGATAATATCGTCGGTCAAGCAATAAATTTTTATATCGGCTGAATTAGTGTGAAGTATATAGAAGTGTTCTAATTTTTCGGAGTTAATAATTTTAGCGCATATTTCCATGTAACAAATTACCTCCTGAATTATATATATTATGAACGCAGCAAAAAATTTTACGTGAATATCCTGCATATATATTAACGTGATAAAGATTTGCGGCTAAATTTTTCCATTATTCTACTCCCACCCGCCCACCCTGCTGCTTCGCAGCAGAGTAGAATAGGAGAAAACAAGAGCGAGACTCTTTCAATCAAGCCCCGCCCTAAAATTTTTATCTCGTCCAGCCCATGCCCTTAATAAGTCCTGTCCAATATGGAAGACTCAAGGCAATTTGCGGAATATATGTAACGAGCATTAACGAAATAAACATTGTGATAAATATCGGCACTATATACTTTGTAACGCCCTCGATTTTGACATTAGCAACTCCGCAGCCCACAAATAAACATGAACCGACCGGAGGTGTTACTGATCCTATACCGAGATTCAATATAAGCATGAGTCCAAAATGTACGTCGCTCATTCCGATTCTGCGAGCTATGGGCAAAAATATCGGCACAAATATTAACACCGCCGGAGTCAAATCTAAGAACATTCCCATTACTAGCAAAAATACATTCATGATTAAGAGAATTACATATCTATTATTAGATACGCCCATAATCATTTGTGAAATCGCGTTAGGAATTCCAGTTCTCGCCATTACATAGGCCATTATTGACGACGCAGCAATCAAGAATAAAATCGTCGCCGAGCTCTTCATCGTGTCAGATAGTAAATTATAAAGAGTCTTCAAATCCATTTCTCTATAAATCGCTGCTAACAATCCGCAATATAAGCACATTACGACTCCCGCTTCAGTGGCCGTGAAGATTCCCGCTAAAATTCCGCCCATTACTATAATTACTGCAAATAATGACGGGAATGCGTCAATCCAAATTTTTAAGGCCGAGTCCTCTTCTTTGACTTCTGATTTCTTATAGCCGAGTCTTATTGCTAAGAATATCGCCATTATAGCAACAGCCACGCCGAGAATTCCACCCACGAAATAACCGCCCATAAATAAAGCAGCAACAGAGACTCCGCCCGCTGTAATCGAATACAGAATCAACGGCCCCGACGGAGGAATTAATATTCCAGTGGGAGCTGAACAGATATTTACGGCTGCCGAATAGTCAGGATTATAGCCCTCGTCCTTCTCAAGAGGTGAAAGAATCGAACCCATTGCAGACGTTGCCGCGACTGATGAGCCTGAGACAGCCCCGAAAAACATATTAGCTAATACATTTGTCGCTGCTAGATAACCGGGGATTTTGCCGACAAGTAATCTTGCGAGTCTCACAAGTCTTCTAGCAATTCCGCCCTTATTCATGATATTGCCGCCCAGTGAGAAAAACGGCAGAGCTAATAACGAGAACGAGTCAAGTCCGGAAAAACATTTTTGTGCGGCAGTAAAAGCAAAGCCTTCAAGAGTAGTAACTCCGCTCACACACGCAGCAACTACTGAAGCTATACCGATTCCAGCTGAGATAGGCACTCCGGCAAATAACATAATAAAGAATGACACGAATAATACTACAGTTGCAGTGATTACCATGATTAATTATTCCCGCCTTCCTGTTTATTATTACGAGCTGAGAAAGCCTGCAAATATTTCAAGACTCGCGCTATTATTATCATGACTCCGCAGACAGGCTCAATTAAATATAAAGTCTTCATGGGAATTCGCATAACTGACGAGACATTTGTAGCAGTGCTTGATAATTTCATGCCTCCGTAAATAAACACGTACACAACAAAGAATAATATACAAGCCTCGATAAAAATATCAAGAATGAGCTTAAATGCTCCCTTTGCACGGTCAGACACGAGGGTCAATGCTAAATGCTCATCACGGTAAAAACAATAGGCAGATCCTATCATTCCCGCAATAATTAATACATAGCGCAATAACTCATCTGTGAAAGTTGACGGATCTTTGAGTACCCACCGGCTGAAAATTTGCCACGTTCCAAACGCTACAAGTATGAACATAGACAGGGCCATTAAGAATCTCATAACCGAGTCTAAAATTTTTTCTAGAGTCTTCATTATTTTGCGGCCTGAATTCTTTCAACAAATGAGTATGTAGCAGCGTCTGACTTCTTTAAATTCTCATATAACGGGGCGACTGCTTTCTGAAATGCCGGCTTGTCGACATCTTTAATATATTCTACTTTATCACCGACTTGAGCTTTTACGTCGTCTTCAAATTTTGCCCAGAGTCCGCGATAATTTTCTACCATTTTTGCGGCGGTCTCGTTCATGATTTTTTTCTGTGAGTCGCTCATTTCGTCCCAGACTTTTGCGGAAATTACTATTACATCGGGAATCATTGTGTGCTCATCGTAGCAATAAAATTTTGTTACGTCGGCGTGATCTCTTAAAGCTGTAATATTATTCTCTGCTCCGTCGATTACTCCCTGCTGCATTCCCGTGTAAATGTCGCTGTAGCCCATGACGGTCGCACTGCCTCCGAAAGCGTTCATCATGTCGATTGCCATTTGTGAGTCCATCGTGCGAATCTTTAAACCCTTTAAATCTTCAGGCTTGCGAATTGCTTTATTAGCAGTGTAGAAGCAGCGAGTCCCCGATTCAAGCCATGCAATACCGATAAAGCCGTCTTTCGCAGTGAGATTATATAAATCTTTGCCGATTTCACCGTTCATTACATTATACAAATGATCTTTATCGCGGAAAACGTAGGGAACTGATACACAATTCCAAGCAGTCTCAAAATTTGAAAGAGTGCCGGCTGATACTTTTGTCATTTCGAGCTGTGATGCCTGAATCTGTGAAACGCAGTCAGCTTCTGAACCTAATTGCCCATTTGGAATAATATTAATTGTGATTGAACCGTTAGAGGCATTATTTACAGCTTCTGCCCATTCAGTCATTGCAATGTGAACGGCGTGATCTTCGGCCAAGTTGTGAGCGAGTGTGAGAAAGAAACTTTTTTCAGCAGCACAGCAGGCCGCAGCGGATAATACGAGCGCAAAACAGGTTAATAATACAAGAAACTTTTTCATGATATAAATATACCCTCCTGAATAAAATTTTAAAATATTTCGGTGAGTTAATTTTAATGGAATAAAGCGTGAGAGTAAATTATTAATTTTTCGTATTATTATAAAAATTTGCGGGAATTCTGCGATTAATTTTAGGCACAGGAGTATATAAAATTAGCATAGTAACCCCGTCCCGTCATCCCATAGACCCATTTTTGCCCAGTGATATAATTTTTCGTATGATACTTTGTATAATTTTTTCAAGTGTACGTGCCTATATCCTTTCACAAAATAAATAATGCTTTACGTTATAAATTAGTAATGTAAATTATATAACATTTTTGCGGAAAATAAATTTTAGTTTGATTATTAGCTTGCTTGAATAAAAAATTTTTGCTGCTAGTTACAGTATATTCGAGTATATAAATTTTTCCTGCTGTTCGTGATGGCATATTCGAGTCTATAAAAATTTTGCGCCTTATGCTGGAGTCTGTATACATGAATAAAATTTTGCGGCTGGGCTTATTTTCTCGTAAAAAAATTTCTTGCTTTTATTGTCAGAAATATTCAAGTTATTATATAATCTCGCTTATCATGAGCAATTAAATAAATTTTCGAGGGAGACTCTATACATAACATAATGGCATTATTTGCGCAGGATAAAAATTTAGCTATGGAACTTGTTAGAGCAGCAGAATCCGCAGTAATAGCATCAGGCCGCTGTTTTGGACTCGGCGATAAAAACGAGGTCGACCGCACAGCACTTGAAGCAATGCGTAATGTTCTGAACGGTGCCGCAATGAAGGGCTTTATCGTAATAGGTGAATGCGGAAATCACGAAGTCGGAACAGGTGAAGGCCCCGAAATGGATATAGCATTAGCACCAATTGACGGAACCCGCTTAATGGCACAAGGTCAGGACGGCGCAATAAGTGTTATAGCAGCTGCTCCGCGTAATTCAATGTTCAATCCCGAAAATTTATTTTACTTGAATAAAATAGTAACAGGACCTGAAGCAGCAAATTATATTGACATTCAAGCACCTATCGAATTTAACGTAAGAATCACAGCAAAGGCAAAGGGTAAGGCCATTCATGAAACAACAGTAGTAATGCTTGACAGACCGCGAAATCATGAAATTCTCGAAAAAGTCCGTGCTATGGGAGCAAGAATAAGACTTATAAGTGACGGCGACGTTGCAGGCGCATTAATGACGAGTCTTCCCGGTCATGAGACGGCGGATTTATTACTGGGAATCGGCGGATCTCCTGAAGCAGTTATTACGGCTTGTGCTTTGAAATGTCTTGACGCTAATATGCAGTGTCAGCCCTATTTCAGAAATCAAGATGACGAAATCAAAGCAAAGGCAGGGGGACTCACTCGCGACACAGTTTTTACGATTGACGATTTAGTTAAGAGTGATAATGTTTTCTTTGCAGCGGCGGGAGGTTCTGACGGCGATTTATTGAAAGGTGTTCACTATCACGGAGCGCAAATCGAGACGAATTCACTTTGTATGAATGCGGGCACAATTAGATATATTTCTGCTGTATACTCACAAAAAAAATTAATGGAAATTAGCGAAAACTCAACAATCAGGGAGGAAAATTTTTTATAAATGAATTTATTATCTGCTTTAACATCGTGGCTGGTTGATACAATCGGCAAAATGGGTTACACGGGTATAATCTCGTTAATGTTTCTTGAATCGTCATTCTTTCCTTTCCCTAGTGAAGTAGTAATGCCGCCCGCCGGTTATTTAGCTTGGAAGGGTGAAATGTCTTTAACTCTTGTATTACTATCAGGAATCGCAGGGAGTTTACTGGGAGCATTATTTAATTATTGGCTTGCTGTCAAACTTGGCCGGCCGTTATTATTAAAATATGGAAAATATTTCTTTATCTCACAAGAGACTATAGACAAAGCGGAAAAATTTTTTAACACTCACGGACATATAAGCACGTTTGTATGTAGATTATTACCGGGTATTCGTCAGTATGTTTCATTGCCTGCGGGACTTGCAAGAATGCCGCTCAAACAATTTTGTATTTATACGGGACTCGGCGCGGGGATATGGGTATTTGTGCTGACTTTCGCGGGGTATTTACTCGGTGAACATCAGGAATTATTAAAGCAATATTTACACGTCATCACAATTTCATGTATAGCACTCGCAGTAATTGCAGGCTTAATATATTATTTCGTGATCAAAGCAAGGAAAAATAAATCATGAGCGGAATTTTAGGCGTAACTCTAAGAGGTATGGAAGCCCTCCCGGTTGAAGTTGAAGTAGAAATCACGAGGGGGCTTTTTGCTATATCAATTGTTGGAATGGCTGACGTTGCCGTGAAAGAATCCCGCGAAAGAGTCCGAGCTGCTTTGCGTTCCTTAGGGCTTGACTTAAGGGGGCGGGTCTCTGTGAATCTTGCTCCGGCTGATATTCCCAAAGAAGGCGCATTATTAGATTTACCCATTGCACTAGAAATGATTTTAGCGTTAGGAGCGTTAAAACAATGTCCAAAGGCTTTATACATGGGAGAATTAGCACTTGACGGCCGATTAAGACGTGTGAGGGGAGCAGTCCCCGCGGCATTTCTCGCTAAAAAAATGGGAGTCCCGTTATATATTCCCAGTGAGAACGCCGGAGAAGTCGCACTAGTTCAGGGTGTAGAAGCATATTGCGCTGATAATCTAGCAGAGTTAATTAACAGCTTACTCGGACATGAACAGCCCCGCCCATTGCCGCCCGTTTCGATTCCTGATTTGCCGGTAAATATTGACACAGATTTTGCGGACATTAAGGGGCAGGCTCAAGCAAGACGAGCCGCAGAAATCGCCGCAGCTGGTCATCATAATTTATTATTAGTCGGTTCGCCCGGAAGCGGCAAAACTTTAATAGCTAAGGCAATACGTGGAATTCTCCCGCCATTAACTGATGATGAACTTGTAGAGACTCTTTTAGTTCGCAGCACACTCGGAATGCCTATTAACTCAACCCGTGAAAGACCCTTCAGAACTGTACATTTTAGCGCAAGTACTGTATCAATCTGCGGAGGCGGGAATAATTTGCGGCCCGGTGAAGTCTCACTTGCTCATAGAGGCGTGTTATTTCTTGACGAGTATACGGAATTTAAACGCGATTTAAGGGAGAGTCTGCGAGCTCCCATTGAAGACGGATTTATAACAGTCAGCAGAGCAGCCGGAACAGTCGAATATCCTTCACGAGTCTTGCTTATTTTAGCCGCAAATCCATGTCCCTGCGGTTATGCCGGTGATCCCGTTATGACGTGTAAATGTTCAGCCGTTGATATTGAGAAATACGCGCGCAAATTATCAGGCCCGATTATAGACAGAGTCGACTTACAAGTTAATGTGCCTAGATTGACTCCTGATGAGCTGCTTTCATTTGATAATAACGGTAATCAGCCCGAGTCAAGTTCAGTTATTCGCGAAAGAGTTATTAAAGCTCGCAAAATTCAGCAAGAAAGATGGCGGGAATTCAATATAGTATGTAATGCGGAATTGCCGGAAAAACTCGTTAAAAAATTTCTGACTCTCCCTGATGACGCGCGTGATTTTCTCGTGAACATGGCCGCAAAATTGCATCTATCAGGGCGGGGACTAAGCAGGACTCTAAAAGTTTCGCGGACTATTGCGGATTTAGCAGGCGATGAGTCAATCCAGAAAAAACACGTTGCTGAGGCTTTAGTATTCAGACAAGGCTACGGAAGGAGATAAAATTATTATGCCAGCAAGAAAATTTATAGCATTATTTATAGCATTCTCATTTATTATAAATATAGCCGCATTCTCAGAAGCAGCAAAAAAACAAAAAATTGACGTATTCAAACTCGCAAAAAACGGGACTCTTTCTGAACTCAAGACAGCAGCAAAGAAGGGCGCAAATTTCAACGTAAGACGGCATTATGATGAATTCCCGGAGAATTATGACGACTCGGATTTAACAGCCCTTGACAGCTCGACTCCTTTATTCTGGGCGGTGGCATATAATCATAATAAGGGCGTAATAAAATTTTTAGTCTCTCAGGGACTCAACGTAAATGACTCATGCGGTGCAGGAAATTCATACAGCGCGAATCCCCTAGCATTTGCCGTAGATTCTGAAAATTTGCAGGCTGTCAGAGAATTAATCGAATCCGGCGCGAAAATACATGATAATGAAGTTATTGACGGTAATATGTTTATTACTCTCGCTGATAAAACGAGCAGCACAGCCAGATTAATTTTTGCTGAAATCCTGAAGGCCGGCGGAAATGTAAACGAACACTATGAGCCAGCACCCGACGAGAGAAAAATTTATACTTTGCCGCTTAATAAATGGACTTCAACAGATCCGACAGAAAATTTATTAGATAGTTTAGCTCATTATGAATGGGGGATTTTCCGGGCATCGTGTCCGGCCTTAATGTTTGCGGTTTTCTATGATAATCCCGTCATGATTGATTTATTGCTTGACTCGGGAGCAGACGCAAATATTATTAACGCAGAAGGACGCAAAGCACTTGATTATGCTATGATTAAGCCAATTAACAGCAAAATAAAACGCTCAAAATCTTTTAAACGTTTACAGGCAGCAACAAAGAAATAAATTTTTCATGACTCAATTTTTCACGAACGAACCCGAACGAGATTTATATACACGTTTTGCGAAAATTATTGACGACGGCACGCAATTTTTTGATATTCTTGTAGGCTATTTCAGGTCAAGCGGCTTTTTCCGGCTGTATAAATCACTTGAGAACGTACAAAATATTAGAATTCTCGTAGGACTCAATATCGACAGCAGGACTCAAGATTTATTAAAAAATTTCTCGCATGAAATAATAAACGAGTTCGATAATTCGGAGGTATCTTATAATATTGAAGACGGAGCGAAAAAATTTATATCGTGGCTCAAATCCGGAAAAATCCAAATGCGTTTATATCCTGATTCTAAAACTAGACTTCATGCAAAAGTTTATATACTCAGGCGGAATAATGGACTCAACAGCGTTATAACGGGATCCAGCAATTTTTCTGAAGCCGGCTTAATTGATAATATAGAATTCAACGTAGAATTAAACGATGAATCAGACGTAAAATTTGCGCTCGATAAATTTAATTCGTTATGGTCTCAAAGCATAGATATTAATAATATTTATATTGACACAGCAGAGAATCATACGTGGCTGCGTGATGATATTATGCCCTATGAAATTTATTTAAAGACTCTATATGAATTCTTTTATGACGAGATTAATTCAGACAAAGAAAATTTATCACTCTTTAACGGACGAATCCCCCGCGATTATATAAGACTTCAATATCAGATTGATGCGGTAATTCAGGCCAAGAAAATGCTTGAGTCTTATAACGGCGTATTTATTTCTGATGTTGTAGGACTCGGCAAGACTTATATATGCGCAATGCTAGCGAAAATTTTACCAGCCGGGAGAAAATTAATTATTTGTCCGCCCGTCCTTATTGATTACTGGCGCGATGTATTAGCAGATTTTGAGGTTGCTGCAAAAGTCGAATCGCTCGGAAAATTAGATAATATTTTATCAAGCAAACAAGATTATGATTATATTTTTATCGATGAGGCTCACAGATTCAGGAATTCATACACTGAAGGATTCACGAAATTACACGAAATCTGCCATAACAAGAAAGTAATATTAATTTCAGCGACTCCGATAAATAATTACTCAAGCGACATTGCAAATCAAATTTATTTATTCCAGCCTAGACACTCAAGCAATATCCCCGGAGTCAGAAATCTTGATTTATTCTTTAAGCGCATTAATGACAAACTCAAAAATTTAGACGGGAATTCACCAGAATATATTAAGCAAAACCGCGCAAATTCTGAAGAAATCCGGGATAAAATTTTGCGGCATATCATGATTAGACGTACCCGCAGCGAAATTATTAATTATTATAAATCTGACATGCTCAAACAGGGACTCTCTTTTCCGGAAGTCAAATCACCTGAAAAAATTATTTATAGCTTTGATGACAGAATCGACAAATTTTTTAATGAGACCATGAATATAATCAAAAATTTTAATTATTCACGTTATAAGCCGCTGACTTATTTAATAAATCCCGGAAAATTCGCAGGCCTCTTGACTTCACAGCATAATATGGGCGGATTCATGAAATGTTTACTAGTTAAGAGACTCGAAAGCAGCTTTCACGCATTCAGAATGACTCTTAATAGATTTATTGACTCGTATAAAAAATTTATTGACATGCTTAATAATCATCACGGAGTCTATATCAGCAGCAATCTTGATATTTATGATTTACTTGACTCCGGCAATACCGACGAATTAATTAATCAGGTCGAGAATAACAACGCCCGTTATTTTAACGAGTCAGAATTCAACACAAATTTTATTATTGACTTAATTGACGACTTGAAGGATCTTGAAAAATTGCGCGGCTGGTGGGACTCCGTTAAGACTGATCCGAAATTAGAGAAATTTTGCGATGATTTGATTCATAATAATATCTTGTCAGCAAGCAAAAAAATTATTATATTCACTGAGTCTACAGAGACGGCAAAATATTTATATGATAATCTGCAAAAAATTTATAATTCACGAGTGATTTATTTTTCCGGTGATAGCAGCAAATCTCTTAAATCTAAGATCGAATCAAGTTTTAACCCGAAAAATTTTGACTCTCTGCACCCTGAAAGCGATTTATACGACGTATTAATTACGACCGATATTTTATCAGAAGGAATAAATTTACACCAAGCTAATATAATTATTAATTATGACCTGCCTTGGAATCCTACACGAATTATGCAGAGAGTCGGACGTATTAACAGAGTCGGGACTTCTCACAGCAATATTTACGTGTTTAATTTCTTCCCGACCGCTCAATCTGACAAGCATTTATCACTCAAAGCTAAAATCTTGAATAAATTACAAATGTTTAATGACACTCTAGGCAATGACTATAAATATTTATCTGAAGACGAGAATCCCAGCCCGAAAAAACTTTTTGACGTTCTTGACGAGCTCACAAGCATTAACGGCGATAATGACTCATCAGAAGACGGCGAACTAAAATATTTACAGGCTATCAGAAATATACGCGACAATGATAATATTTTATTCACGAAATTAGCAAGACTCCCGGCTATGGCAAAAACCGGCAAATTTTCACGCGAAATAATAAGCAGCTCGACTCTAACTTTCATACGCAAGGGAGCTTTAAAAGAATTCTTTATCACTCAAGGCAGCCAGACCCGACAAATTTCTTTTACTGAAGCCGCTAAAATCCTAGAATGCACACCGGACGAGTCCTGCGCAAAAATTGAGTCAGATTATTTCACTCAGCTTGAATTAAATAATAAAGCATTTGACGAGTCATTAACTCATGAGAATATAACAGATTTAACACGGCCATTCTTAACAGGTAACGAGAAAAAATTTTTTAACGAGCTGAAATCTATTCAGTACGCAAGAATCTTAAATGATACACAGCAAAATATTATTTCACGAATTATCAGGGCTTGCGAGGAAGGCAGACTCCCCCCTAATCTGATAAAATCAGCATTGAAATTTTTTGCCGGGACTCATAATTCAAGCGAAAAATTTGCAGTCATTGAGACTCTCATACCCCGCAGCTATCTTTATACGCGAAAAGAAGCAGCTATTAAGCACGACGGGGCAAAACATGTTATATTATCTTGCTATATAAGGGGGACTCACTCATGAATATTAACGAGCTTAAGACTGAAATTTTTAGAGAAACTTTGCAGGCTGATTTTAATATAAACACTTTCAGGCGTTTTTTGAATGAATTATTAATTGACGTTGATTTATTGCCGGATAATCAAATAAAGCCGCCCGAAAATTTTTCTCACAGCATAAAATTTTATAGTAATCTCGGCAGCTATAATATTTCTGACTCGCAAAAAATAGCCCTCCTTGCAATTTGCTTGAATAATCTTGACTCACGGAGTTCTCAGCGCAATTTTTTACGCACATTGTTAAATAATAACACTTTTGACGCAGCCCTCGCAGCCTTCTATGTGAATGACTCCCCCGAAAAATGGCGGCTCTCTCTCGTCATGATGGATTATGTTCAGCCTAAGGGATTTAATATTAATCATGCTAAGAGATTTTCTTTTCTCGTCGGCAGGGGTGAACCCTCTCACACTGCTCAGGAGCGTCTATTACCCATTTTTCTGCAGAATAACAAGCCAGATTTTGATAACTTAGTCGAGGCCTTTAACGTTGAGCCCGTTACTAATGAGTTTTTCACGCGCTATAAATCTAAATATGAATCTCTAAAAAATTTTCTTGAATCACTCGATAATCGCCCGGAAATTCCCGAACAGTTCGCTAAAAAATTACTCGGTCAAATTGCTTTCTTGTATTTCGTGCAAAAAAAAGGCTGGCTCGGAGTAAAACGCGGCGAAAACTGGGGCAATGGCTCAAAAACTTTCTTGCGCGACCTATTCAATAAATGCGTGAGTGCCAATCAAAACTATTTTAGCAGCTGCTTAGAGCCTTTATTTTATGAGGGACTTAACAAGAATCGCGGCGATGAGTCATTCTTCCCTGAGCTTGACTGCCGTATACCTTTTTTGAACGGGGGACTCTTTGAGGGCAGCAAATCAAATTTTACGCTACCTAATGAAATTTTTTCGAACGAGTCATTTAATGGAATTCTTGACATTTTCGACAATTATAATTTTACTATTTCTGAAGATGAGCCGCTTGAACATGAAATCGCTATAGATCCCGAAATGCTCGGAAAAGTTTTTGAAAGCCTCATGGATCCGCAAAACCGCAAAAATATCGGAGCTTTCTATACTCCCCGAGAAATTGTGCATTATATGTGTCAGGAGTCTTTAATCTCTCACATTTCAGCAAAAACAGGCATTAACGATGACGATATACGAAATTTTTTCATGTTCGGCGAAATTATGACTCGTCAAGAAATCAACCCGCAAATTTTATCGCGCCTAAACGAAATCGACTCAGCTCTCAAAAATGTAAAAATTGTTGACTTGGCCGTCGGTTCCGGTGCCTTCCCGCTGGGGATTCTCAACGAAATTATAAGCGCGCGCAATGTTATATCGCATTTCTTGAATGATAAAGCAATAAATTTCTACGAACTCAAGCGGGATACTATAAAGAATTCAATTTTTGCCTGCGACATCGAACCCAGTGCCGTAGATATTGCGAAATTGCGTTTATGGCTCTCTCTTGTTATCGATAATGACAGCTCACAGCCTCACCCCCTCCCGAATTTAGATTGTAATATTATTTGCGCTGATAGTTTGATTAATTCTTTCATGGGCTTGAAACTCGACGACGAAAGCAAATATACAAAGATTACGACTCAGAATAGACAAGGGACTTTCTTTGATGACGATGTAAACGAGCGCACGGAAAAATTAATAACTCTGCAAAAAAATTTATATGACGCTAATGACCCCGACGAGAAAAAAAGATTACGCGATCAGATTTCAGCAATATATGACGAGATTATTATTTCGCAAATTAATATTCAGCCCGATGATAAACGCGATGAGAGACTAAAATTTTACGAGAAAGCTAAAACATTACCCTCAAAACCTTTTTTATTATGGCAAATGACATTCCCGCGAGTCTTTGCTGAAAATGGCGGCTTTGATATTGTTATCGGCAATCCCCCTTATATAAACGTTGAGAAAATTTCAGACCGCAAAGCAATTTATGACGCTTTCAAGACCTGCATAATGAGAACTGATTTATATATAGCGTTCATAGAAAAAGGGTGCTCACTCCTCGCGCCTTATGGGACTCTCTCGTTCATTATTCCATATTCGTACACCAATCAGAAATACGCGCAATTATCCCGCAAAATGTTACTTGATAATTTTATAGTTGATGAGATTGTTGACACAAGCAATTATTTTGTGTTTAATTCAGCAACCGTGAAAAATATAATCTTGAGAGTCTCTAATAAGCCGAGATTTACACGAGTCAGAATCGCAATGAATAGAGATGATTTCAGATCGCGAAAATTTACCGAGTTCGCAGTAAATCAGGACGTTTTTAGAGAATTACCGGAAAATAGATTCAGGACAAATGATTTAAGCTCAGCAAGCAATATTAAACGCAAAATTGACGCGGAGTCCGTGAAAATGGGTGATATTTGCCTGACTTCATACGGAGCAAGAATTAACAGCAAATATGACTCTTCACGCCTGAAAAGTTATTATTTATATGATGAATATGAGGAAGGACTCAAGCCGTTTATTGAGGGCAGAAATATACAACGCTATTATCACGAGCGGTGCGGCTGGCTTAAGTACTGCCCTGATGAACATTATCGTCCAGTCTTCCCGGAAATATTCGAGAATGAGAAAATAATATCAGCTAAAATTGTGAACGAGCGATTAAGATTTTCATATGACGACAAGAATTTATACAATAGCGACACTGTTGTAAATTGTGTGAGAATCGATAAATTACGCAAAGCAAAGCACAGGACAGCCGAGAAAATTTGCGAGTCATGCAAGGATTTTGATTTTGTCTCACAGTATGACATGAAATTTTTACTCGGTATTCTGAATTCGCACCTAGTAAATTGGTATTTCTTCACATTTATTAGCGATGATTTAAATTTTTTTCCTGATAATGAGCAACAATTCCCGATAATAGATCTGCGCAAGAAAAATATAAATCAAAGCGAAATAATAAATCTTGTCGATAAAGTAATCGCGCTCAAATCACAGCATCAGCCCGCGCAAGAACTTGAATCACAAATTGACAGACTAGTTTACGAGCTTTACGGCCTGAACGAGTCAGAAATTGCTATAATTGAGGGCCATGACGAATAAAAATTTATTGATGGCAAATAATATCGCGCAAAAAGTAAAAGAATTCGGCGGACGAGCTTATTTTGTCGGCGGTTATGTGCGTGATTCAGTAATGGGACTTGAAAATAAGGATATTGATATAGAGATTCACGGCGTGGAAATAGCTTCGCTTGCTGAAATTCTTGACTCACTCGGTGAAGTTATGAGAATGGGTGCAAGTTTTGAGATTTTAAAGCTGAGACATTATGATTTAGATATAGCTTTGCCGATTGACATTTACGGAGGTGAACACAAGGCGGCATTACGGCGGGATTTCACGGTGAATGCGTTAATGCAGGATATTTTGACGGGTGAAATTCTTGACTTTTTCGGAGGGCTTGACGATATAGACTCGCGGATTATAAAGCAAGTAAGTTATAAAAGTTTTCAGGATGACCCGTTAAGAGTTTTGAGGGCTGCCCGTTTTGCTGCGTGTTTAGATTTCAAGATAGACAGTGAGACAAAAAAATTTGCTTCTCGTGTGAGGCTTGACTCCCTTGCAAGTGAAAGAGTCTTTAATGAGATTGAGCGTGCATTAATGAAATCGAGTCGGCCGTCTATATTTTTTGAGTCTTTACGTGAAATGCAGCAAATAAATTACTGGCTCGGTGAATTAGAACGAGTCAAAAATTTTGATATTATAGACAGCGCGGCCAAGTTAAGAGATAAAGCGGACGGAAAATTTTATTTCATGATGAGTGCTTTGTGTCTTGATATAGAATCGCCTGAAAAATTTTTAACGAGATTGACTAGTGAAGACAAGTTAATTAAATACGTGCTGAACATGATTGATTTAACAAGTAAAATAAATTTCGCCGATAATGAATATAATTACATGAAAATTTTTGACGAGTCAATTTGTCCGAGTGATTTATTATTATTGTCGCGCTTATTAGTGGATGACTCAAAATATAACGAGCTTGAAAATTTTTTAGAGTTATATAATTCACGAATGAACGAGCCTTATTTAATGGGACGAGATTTAATAGAGTCAGGAATTAAGCCGGGTGCTTTAATGGGTTTAGCGTTAGGATTTGCGCATAACTTGAGACTCGCGGGGATAAATAAAGACGGTCAATTATTGCGGACACTAGAATTTATACGAGAGAAGGCGGAGAAATTTTCATGATTGATATTACACTTTTAGGGACTTCGGCGTTACTGCCATTACCTGAACGGGCTTTGACTTCAGTTGCACTATTTTGTGAGGGACATTCTATATTATTTGACTGCGGAGAAGGGACTCAGACGGCAGCGAGAAAATGCGGAGTCAGCTTAATGAAGACTGATTTAATAGCACTCACTCATTATCACGGGGATCACATTTTAGGAATTCCGGGATTATTGCAGACTATGAGCTGTATGGGAAGGACTGAAAAAATTTATATCACAGGGCCTGAAGGACTCGCGAAATTTATGAGTCCGATTTTGACTCTGACTGATTTTATTTCGTTCGATGTAGTATTGCTTGAGAATTTGCCCGGAAAACTTTGCGATTTAATTAAAGGCTGGCCATATGGAGCGAGTTTAAATGCTTTCCCGACAGTTCACAGAGTTCCCAGTCAAGGTTATTGCTTTACGTTGAGCAGGCTCGGCAAATTTTTACCTGATAAAGCTCAAGAGTTAAATATCCCCGTTAATCAATGGAATATTTTACAACACGGCGAAAATATTTTATTAAATGAAAGAGTTATAACGCCTTCAGAAGTAATGCAAGCTCCCAGAAAAGGACTAAAATTTGTATTCACCGGCGATACTTGTGAGTGCGAAGAGATAATAAAAGCGTCAAAAGGTGCAGACCTGTTAATTTGTGAGGCAACATACGGCGAAGATTTTCAGGCAGAACAGGCGCGCGAATATGGACACATGAATTTTTCACAGGCCGCAGGGATTGCTAAGAGTGCAGGCGTTAAAAGATTATGGCTGAGTCATTACTCTCAAGTTATAGGCAGCCCGTTAAGATATTTACCGAATGCACAAAAAATTTTTCCTGAAACAATTTGCGGCCATGACGGAATGAGAATAAAACTTGAATTTGAAGATTAAATTAAATTATTCTTCGTGCTTGGCCTCTTCTGTCTTTATCTCCCAGTGAATCAAAAATGTTAGTGCACCCCGCAATAAAATAATTGCGCCGAGTACAGCAAGTTCGCTCCATTCACGAACTATTACAGTTCTGAGAACCTCGCCGCCTAGTTTGAATTCAAGCGATAAAGCGATACCCTTAGCAAGAGTTAATCTCACGTGTTCGTCCCGGCAAAGACAGCCCCATATACTTTTTAAGGCAGTAATCAGCAGGATAATAACTCCTACACATTCCATTAAGAGCACGCCGTATTGAACGACTAAATGAAACACTGAATCAATTTGATGTAATAGCGACATAGATTCTCATCTTCCTTTCATGTATGTATGTGTAATATATTAATATAATAACAAAAATATATACCAGCAAAAAATTTTACGCATTATTCTACTCCCACCCGCC
>JAFSWW010000084.1 GCA_017444345.1 Synergistaceae bacterium
TGCCGCCGTCTCCCACCCGCCCACCCCGACGGCGGCTTGTTCACTCTGACTCTAATTGCTGAATCCGAAAGTTTTTAAGAATTTCATGATATATGGCAGTGCAGCCCCGATTGTTATATTATGAGACGGCATTTTGCTAATGAGAATATAATCATCGCCCTCTATAAATGGGGTATTCTCGCGAATCTTGTCATAAAGAAATTTAACGTCTTGATCTATAAAATATGGTGCTAAGTGTCCGCCGAGAATATATTTTGTGTCGATAAATAAATGCAGGTTAGTTATAAAATTTGCAAGATATTCAAGAAATATTCTCCAGCGTTTTGACTCATTTAGCTTATCAGCCCGCACTCGTTCAAAAAATTTATCGGGACTCTTCCCTTCGCCTATTAATGCAGTCATTGAGCATACAGTCTCAAAGCAGCCGTGCAGACCGCAATAACATAAATCGCCGTCTTCTTTTGCCCGTATATGTTCAAAAGTTGCGCTGTGTCTGTGAATACCGTTAATAATTCTGCGCTCGCTTATTATTGCCCCGCCTAAATGCACACTCATTGATAAATAAATCGCGTTTCTTAACTCAGGCGACACCCATAATTCAGACAACGCAGCCCCGTCCGGTTCATGAACGAACATACAAGGATAATCAAGCCACTTTGTGAACACGTCAATTTTTAAGCCCGTGCACTTGAGAATTTCACCGTAAATTACAGTCTGGCCGTCTTCAGAGACTAGACACTGCAAAGCAAAGCCTATACCTAAAATTTTTTGTGATGCATTCTTGAGAGTCAGTGAGTCTATAAAATTTTTAACTCGTTCGCTGATATATTTAAAATATGACTCGTTATTATTGAATTCGATTTCTATTATTTCATAATTAATTTTTTCGGCGTATAAATTTATTGCAATTATCTTCACGGCCTCGCGCAAAATTTCGACTCCGATTGCGATTTTATGTTCAGAATCAGCGGCCCAGATTATAGGCTTTCTTCCGGCAGATTGTGAGGGTTCAGGCTGCAAATTTTCTTGAATTATTAAGCATTCTTCCTGAAGTTCACGCAAATTATATGCAACAGTAGGGCGGCTTATGTTGAGAGCCGAAGAAATTTCCTGCTGGGAGATTCCTTTATGGCCTTGCTTGTAAATTAATTCGTAGATTCTATTATGATTATTTTCGCGTATTTGTGCCGGTGTGATGCTTTTTACCATAAAAAATTTTCTCCTTTCGTGATAGAAATCGCTATAAATATAATAAATATTATACATTTTTGCATTGATAAATAATATTATTTCGTGTTTAATTATGTCAATCAATTTTATAAAACTATTTTACATAATTATATAAATCTTCGTAACTGCTTTATTTATACGTGAGCAGAGTATTATTTGCTGTACGTGAATTTAATAAAAATTTTGCGGGCGTTATTACAAGTTCGCATTATCGTGTAAGAGATTTTGCGAGTCAAAAAATTTGTGTCGTTAATCACGGCACTTAGTAATAAATATAAAGGAGGCAGCTTTAAAAGTGGGTATCATCGAAAAAATGCGTCTTGACGGCAAAAAAGGTTTTGTTACCGGAGCAGCCCGGGGAATCGGCAAGTGTACAGCTACGGCATTTGCTGAGGCGGGGGCAGATGTCGCAATAGTTGACATGGATCTTGAGACAGCAGAATCAACCGCAAAAGAAATCGCAGCTTCTACAGGACGTAAAATTATCGCGCTAAAATGTGATGTAACAGTTGAAGAGCAAGTACAATCAATGGTAAATCAAGTTATTGCGGAGTTAGGCGGACTGAATTTCTGTCATGCAAACGCCGGAATCTGCATAAACGAGTCAGCCGATAAAATGAGTTATTCTCAATGGCTGAAAGTTATTAACGTAAATCTCAATAGTGTATTCTTGACTGATACGATAGCGGGCAGATATATGCTCTCACACGGGGGCGGCTCGATAATTAATACTGCCTCAATGAGTGCTCATATCGTGAACGTTCCGCAGCCTCAATGTGCTTATAATGCGTCAAAGGCCGGAGTCATTCAGCTGACAAAATCGCTCGCTGTCGAATGGGCAAAACGCGGAGTCCGTGTAAATTCAATTAGTCCCGGCTATATCGGAACAGATTTGACTCTGAGCTCTGAATTTCTCAAGCCCTTAATTGCAAAATGGAACGAATTATCACCGGTCGGCAGGCTCGGCAAACCTGAAGAACTCGAGTCAATCTGCGTATACTTGGCCGGAGACACAAGCACATTCACAACTGGTGCAGATTTTGCGCTTGACGGTGCATTTACGTGCTTTTAATTATGGGAATCATGCTTTTATAGCGTGAAAATAAAATTTTTTATCGCAAAGGAGATATTTATATCATGAAGAAATTTTTACTCGCTCTGTTATGTGCAATTTTTGTTGTGCTCCCTGTAATGGCTTATGCTGCTGACACGGCCAAGACTGAAGGAATCAAAGCAAGCCCGGAATTTTACGCAAAAGCCGATATGTCAGTTCTTAAGGGCAAGAAAATCGGAATCACTATTCAATCACTGCAAAATGCCTACTGGGCGGGAGTTATGACAGCATTGCGCGAGATTTTGACGGAGGCCGGGGCAGAGTTCACGATTGTTGCATGTAATGACAGCTCGGCGACTCAGATTGGCCAGATTGAAAATTTTGTATCCGCCGGCTGTGATTTAATAATGGTACACCCTTCAGATGCAAACGCCGTTGAAGATGCCTGTGCAGAAGCTAGGAATTTCGGCATTAAAGTAATGTGCTGGGACGACCCTATGAAGAATACTGACGGGAACTGGATATTAAATAATACTGACTTGGGTATAGCAATCGGCGAACTTGCAGGAGATTTCATTAATCAGCACTATTCAACCGAGAAGAAAGCGCAGGTTGCAGTTATCGGTTATCCTCAGACAGTTATATTGCTTGAGCGCGAGAACGGAATCAAGCAGGGACTCGAGAATAAAGCAGCCGGAAAATATGAAATCGTAGCTTCTCAGGCAGCCCTTGAGCCAAATATCGCACAAAACGCAATGGAAATTATATTACAGGCTCACCCTGACTGCAGAGTCGTAACTGGTATAGGCGCGGGCCCCATGATCGGAGCAGATGAGGCACTCCAAATTGCAACGGGCGGCAAAATTCCCGATGACATGGGAGTCTTCACAACCGACGTAACTAAGCAGCAATTAGGACAGCTCGCAGATCCCACTTATCCGGCAAAGGGCATTATCGGCTTTGAAGGTTCAGACGAGGACACAGCGAGGGCTTGTGCTTCAATGTATGCTTTAATTCTCGGCGGAAAACTTGAACATAAAAACGTATTCAGGGGAGTTACTCCTATTACGCCTGAGACAGTCGCAAAAATTATGTCAGGTATGAAATAAAATCACGCAAAATTTTTCAGGCTTCCCGCTCAAATGGGAGGCCTCTTTTATGAATTCTACAGGAGGTGTAAACTTTGGCAAATAATGATAATGATTATGTTCTCGAACTCGAACACATAAGAAAAGAATATCCCGGAGTTATTGCTTTAAAAGATGTTACGCTGCAATTAAGACGAGGCGAAATTTTAGGACTCATAGGTGAAAATGGTGCTGGGAAGTCTACACTCATAAAATGCTGTTCGGGCGCAGTTATTCCTACTTCAGGAAAAATTAAGATCAACGGCAAAGAGTTCACGAGAATGACTCCCCAGTTAGCAGCAGAAAACGGAATTGCAATAATTTATCAGGAATTTAACAATGTCGGGGAATTATCAGCAGCTGAAAATATGTTCTTAGGCCGACCGATACTTAAGAAAAACGGAATTATTATAGATCGCAAAGCAATGGAAGAAGAGGCCGCAAAAGCATTTGAGCAGCTAAATATAAAAATTAACCCCCGCACGCTCGTTAAAAATCTTTCAGTAGGTTATCAGCAAATGGTCGAAATCGCAAAGGCAATACAGCAAAACGCCCAAGTCTTAATAATGGACGAACCCAGCGCGCCTTTGACAACAAATGAAGTAGAAAGCATGTTCAAAGTTGTAGAATTATTAAAATCCCGCGGAGTCTCAATTATATATATTTCTCACAGGCTCGAAGAAATTTTTAGACTCAGTGACAGAATCGAAGTAATTAGAGATGGCGAATATGTTGACACTCTTATAACTGACAAGGACCCCGCGACTATTCCTCATCAAGTTGACGAGCTTATAAAATTAATGGTCGGCCGCGAAATGACGCAGAAATACCCGCCTCGTGAGCCCTGTATACGTGATGAAGTAGTTCTTAAATTAGAACATGTTTACGGGAACGGGGATCAAGATATTTCTTTTGAAGTCCATGCGGGAGAAGTTCTCGGACTGGGCGGACTCGTTGGAGCAGGACGCACGGAAATAGCACAGGTAATTTTCGGAGCAAAGCCAAAAGAATCCGGCAAAATTATATTCATGGGCAAAGAAATTAACCCTAAAGCACCCAGAGCAGCAATAGATCACGGGATCGCGCTTTTACCTGAAGACAGGAAGAGGCACGGCGCATTGTTGACTAACTCAATCAAGAATAATATTTCAATGCCGATCTATGAAAGAATCTCAAAGGGTACTGTCATAAATAAGAAACGCGAGCACTCAATCGCCGAGGGTTATCGTGAAGATATTCAAATAAAGTGTCCCAGCATCCACCAGTTAGTAAAGAACTTAAGCGGGGGCAATCAGCAGAAAGTCATATTAGCAAAATGGCTCGCTGCACAGTCTAAATTAATTATATTTGACGAACCTACGCGGGGGATCGATGTCGGCGCAAAATTTGAGATTTACAAGCTGATTAATGACCTAGTAGAAGACGGAGTCGCAGTGTTAATGATTTCGTCCGAAATGGAAGAGTTAATGGGCATGTCAGATAGAATTATAGTACTCGCTGAAAATAAAGTGATGGGCGAATTGCAAAAAAATGAATTTAACGCGGATTTAATTATGTCATATGCGTCCGGCGTTGTTCCTGATAAAGATAAAAAGTTAGTTAAGGAGGCTTCTTAATTCATGAATGAGAATAAATTTTTGTCAGTATTCAAGCAAAATGCAATATGGCTTGTGTTTATAGTCGAGATAGCAATTTTCGCATATTTCAACCCGAAATTTTTATCACTTGCAAATATCGTAAATATCTCGCGTCAGGTCTCATATTACGGCATAGCGTCAATAGGCATGACATTTGTTATATTAATTGCCGGTATAGATTTGTCAATCGGGTCAATTATTGCGCTCGTTAATGTCGTCTGTGCTTACTTAATGATGAATATGGGCTGGAACATGTGGCTGGCGATTTTGATTTCTATCTTGATGGCAATATTAATCGGAATTCTTAACGGCTGGATGGTTGCGTCAATAGGGATTCCTGCGATTATAGCGACTTTTGCATCACAGACTATTTTTAGGGGAGTTGCTTATTTGCTTTCAGGCGGTCTACCCATTCCCGGAGTCGTCCTTGAGAATCCTACGTTCGGATTTTTCGCGCGGTGGTCATTAAATCGCTGGGAGTTATTCAAGTCTATGGGTAATATCGGCTTGATTCCTATATGCGCTATTATAATGATTCTGTGCTTTGCTGCTGGGAGCTTTATATTAAATAAATCGTATTTCGGACGATATTTTTACGCGATCGGTGGTAATGAAGAAGCCTCAGAATTATCAGGAATCAGAGTCAACCGCATGAAATATTTAATTTATGCATTGTCGGGCTTCTTTGCGGGCTTGGCGGGAATAGTATTATTATCTCGTTCAGGCTCGGCACAGAGTACGGCGGCTATAGGCTTTGAATTTGAAGTAATAACTTGTGTAGTACTCGGCGGCGTGTCAGTTGCAGGCGGAATCGGTAAAATGTCCGGAGTCATTGCGGGTGTGTTAATTATCGGCTCGCTTAAAAGCGGAATGATCATGATGAACGTCAGCGAATATACACAAATGGTAGTTCAGGGCTTAGTTTTGGCAATTGCGGTCGGTGTAGATTGTTTCTCGAAAAAACGTCAGGTCAATTAAAGATTTTTCATGCTCCTGTCATATAATTAAATAAATTAATTTGATGGGAGTATTTTATTTTACATGTACGAAGATTTTTATAACGAGATTGACCCGAAAAAGCGTTTTGCTATTCTTGACTCAATGCCTGAAAGTCCTGACTCTCAAATTATGCTGGAAATTTATAATGATAGATTTTCAGATCATGAGGGCAAGGGACGCAAAAATATTGACTGGTGGCTATGGCGGTGTGTCTGTCTTCAAGTTTTGTGCAACAGAGGGGGATTTTTCAGGAAGTCCCGCGATAGAGAAGTACTCGCTATAATTAACGAGCTTCATACGGACTGCAATGACGAGACCCGCAAACGTTTTCTATATTATGAATACAGGAACACAGCCAAGCGTTATTTATCGACCTGTAAGAGTTCAGATTATGCCAGTTCGTTTTTAGGATTCAGACGTGCCAGCGATGAAGAAAAAATTTTACGGGCTTGTCTTGATATTTGGCAGATGTCGGCGGGTGTAGCGAAATCTTCAGGATTCACTGATAAAATGCAAAACTGGATCGACGCTTTGAGGGACGAATTATTTAATTATGATTCTATATGCAAATCTGAATATGAGCGTTTGAATCAATAAAAATTTTTATATTTAATATCTAATCAGGAGGCAAATTTTATCATGTCAGAGTTAATGACTCAGCAATTAATGACAGAACCTAAGCATATTACATTTAGGGAAGTCGAGAAACCGAAGCCCGGCCCCGATCAAGTTCTAGTGAAAATCAAGAAAATCGGTATCTGCGGCTCTGATATTCACGTTTATCACGGGACTCACCCGTATACTTCTTATCCTGTAACACAGGGTCATGAAGTGTCCGGCCAAATTGTAGAAGTCGGCGAATATGTTAAAGATTTACACGTCGGGCAAAAAATTACGATTGAGCCTCAAGTTTTCTGCGGCCGCTGTTATCCGTGTTTACATGGGAAGTATAATTTATGTGAGCATTTGAAGGTCATGGGATTCCAGACGACTGGGACTGCGAGCGATTATTTTGCAGTCGACTCAAGCAAAGTTACTCCGATCCCTGAAGATATGCCCTATTCACAAGGCGCAATGCTTGAACCCTTAGCGGTTACTGTACACGCTGCGAAAAGATTCCCGGATCTCAAGGGCGCAAAAGTTGTCGTGCTGGGCTGCGGACCGATCGGAATTTTACTCGTTCAATCTTTAAAGGCTCTCGGAGCTGCTCAAGTTTTCGCTACAGATATTTCTGATAAGAGGCTCGAACTTGCAAAGAGTCTCGGTGCTGATTTCGCAGTCAATACAATGAAAGAAGATTACGCCGCTGAACTTGTAAAAGCATTCGGACCTGATAAAGCTGACGTAATTTATGAGTGCGCCGGAACTGATATAACAATGAATCAGGCTATACAGAACGCCCGCAAAGGAAGTACTATAATTCTTGTAGCAGTATTCGGCAAAATGGCAAATGTAGATCTCGCGAAATTAAATGACTCCGAGCTTGATTTAAATACGTCAATGATGTATAGACATGAAGATTTTGTTGACGCTATTAAATTTGTGAAAGAGGGCAAAGTCCAGTTAAAGCCCTTACAGAGTGCGAGATTTGCTTTTAAAGACTTCCAGAAAGCATATGAGTACATTGACGCGAATCGAGAAACTACAATGAAAGTTATTATCGATGTTGATCCGTTGGAGGAGTAATTTATGAAGCTAAATTATAAAGGTTTAGCCGATAAAGACTCGTGGCATAAAGCTGGAATCTCTTTACCGTCATATAATCCTGAAGAGTTAGCAGCAAAGACCCGCAATAATCCCCGCTGGGTTCACTTTGGAATCGGAAATATTTTCAGAATCTTTATAGGCGGCATTGCTGACAAGTTAATTAATTCGGGACTCTTAGATCGCGGCATAACTTGTATAGAAACTTTTGATTATGACGTTGTTGATAAAATTTATAGGCCGTTCGATAATTTGGCACTGGCTGTAACTCTTTACGGGGACGGTCATACAGATAAAAGAGTCTTAGGTTCACTCAGCGAGTCAATAAAATCTACAGAACGCCCTAGAATGAGAGAAATTTTTTCGTGTCCTGATTTGCAGCTAGTCTCATATACTATCACTGAAAAAGGTTACTCGCTCCGAGATTCTGAAGGCAAATATTTATCATATGCAGCAAACGACATGAATAACGGGCCGGAAAAATCAACGGGAGCAATGGCAGTTACTACAGCGATGTTATACGAGAGATTTAAGGCCGGAGCTTATCCCCTCGCGCTAGTCTCAATGGATAATGTATCACACAACGGCGAAAAGTTAATGAACAGCGTTATAGAGACCGCCGAGCAATGGCAAAATAAAAAATTTGTCCCGCCTGAGTTCATAGCATATTTAAAGGATTCTGGCAAAATCGCTTTTAACTGGACAATGATAGACAAGATCACGCCCCGCCCGTCCGATGAAGTCGGCAAAATGTTAGGTGATTTAGGCGTTGAGAATATGCAGACGGTCATAACTTCAAAGAAAACATATATAGCTCCGTTCGTGAATGCAGAAGAGCCGCAGTATTTGGTCATTGAAGATAAATTCCCTAACGGCCGCCCCGAATTCGAGAAAGCAGACGCAGGAGTCTATATGACCGACCGCAAGACAGTTAATTTATCAGAAAGAATGAAAGTTACAGCGTGTTTGAATCCTATTCATACGGCACTATGTACTTATGACTGCATGCTGGGCTATAAATTATTTGCTGATGGAATGCACGATAAAGATTTATCGGAATTAGCGCGCCAAGTCGGTTATATCGAGGGACTTCCAGTCGTTGAAGATCCTAAAATTTTATCGCCTAAAAAATTTATTGATGAAGTAATTAATATAAGATTCCCGAATCCATATTTAGGCGACACAAGCGCAAGAATAGCCGTTGATATTTCTCAAATGGTCGGCATAAGATTCGGCGAGACTATAAAAGCTCATATCGCAAAATTCGGCACTGCTGAAAAGTTAAATGCTATTCCCCTTGCAATTGCGGGCTGGCTGAGATATTTACTTGCAGTTGATGACAACAGAGAAAAATTTGAGCTTTCACCCGATCCCATGATTCCGGAACTCACGAGTCAATTATCAAGTATAAAATTTGGCAGGCCTGAAAGTTTTGACTCGCAATTAAGGCCGATTCTAAGCAATGCTAATATTTTCGGCGTTAATCTCTATGAAGCTGGACTCGGTGAAAAAATTGAGTCCATTTTCCGCGATCAGATTTCAGGAGTCGGAGCAGTAAGAGCCGCTCTCAAGAAATATCTATATCAATAAAATAATATGCCGGTTGAGATATTATTCCCAGCCGGTTTAAATCTTTCTTCAATGCTCGAATAAGCAGCAAATCAGTCATTAATCAAACCTGATATATTTTTCTTGAATCTTATATACACTATAAGCATTTGTATTACCTGCGATAAAAATATAGATATCCATATACCCCAGTGGCCGAGTCCTAATAATATAGCCAGTATCAAATTTGCGGGAGGCTGGAAATCTGAAAATTTCTTTACTGTAAGATTTTATCTCGTCTAAATTCTTAGCCCCGTAGCTCCTGCCTATAAGTGCTATTGCTGCCGTCTGAAAGCCTGACCCTATAGAAAAATTTACATTCATTAGGTGCATTCCTATAGCGTAAATTGCCATATCGTATGAACCCATTCTAGCAGCTATTATACTTGCTATAAGAAATCCTACACGAGTCAAAAGATTTTCTCCGGCGACTTTGTACCATTTGTTATGAATTTCGCTCAAAATTTTACGGGTGACTCTGATTCTTGACTCGATTATATACGGCAAATTCACATATAAATTTTTTTGACATGCAAATATCGCACTCACAAATAACGCCGCTACATTCCCTAACACCGTAGCAAGTGCAGCCCCGGCAATCTTCATAGCTGGGAATCCTAAATTACCGTTTATCAGCAAGTAATTAAATATTATATTCACTACGCATGATGTCAAATTCGAGATCATTGTTATTCTTGTCTTGCCGCAGCCCCTCAATGCAGCATTTATCACTAAATATATCAGCTTAAATATTAAGCCGCCTACTACAATCTGAAAATATAAAATCGAGTCATTCAAAGTGTCAGGCTGACCACTGCAGAAAAGCATTATAGGCCGGGCAAAGATAACATAAATTGTGCTGAAAATTACTCCGGCAATAATAGTTATAATCAATCCCGAAAATAATACGCCGTTCGCCCCGTCCCTGTCCTTAGCTCCTAAATGATGGGCAACGAGAACGCTAATTACAGTATTTATTGCAAAGAATAAGCACAAAACAAAATAACGAGGCTGATTTGTAACACTCACAGCAGAAATTGCAGTAAGTCCCATACTTGATACCATTTTAGAGTCGATTATATTTGCGAATGTCGTAGAAATTCCCTCAAACATTGCGGGGACTCCAATTTTCAGAATTTCCCTTGTTCGTTCATTCATGGATAATCCCTCCCAGTATGTAACCTGCTAAATAAATAGCGTCGTCTTCTGTGTATGCAAAACGATTTATAACGATAATTTTTGCGTCATTATAGCCCAGTAAACGCGAATATTTTTCCTGTAATAGCTGCTCATCACGATAAATAAACCTGTCAAAATTTTCCTGCTCGGCCTCGTCATGTTCAGTTAATAAAATCTCGTGAGACTCTAATATTCTATATTCTTGAGAGTTATTAAAGCAGTGAATTTCATAAAAATTTTTTCCGTCAAAACTTTCACCGCTTCCGAGTATCAAGCAATCATCATGAATCTTATACGAGTCAAATAAAATTTTTCCGCGTGAATAAGCAAGTATATAGCCCTCACTAGGCAATTTATTAATATCAAGCATTCCCGTTATCTCCTTTCTAAGAATTTAAGCAAATTTTTGCAGGCCTCAGAAAGTCCGTATAAATATCTCTCAAGTATTTCCGCCTTGTCAAAATGACTCCCTGCAAGTTCAGAAATCATATTTAATGCATTCTCGTCAAAAAATTTCTTGTAAAACTCTTCAGCGTCGAGTCTCCCGAAATATTCAGAAATCATCTTTATATAATCATCATTTAGCGAACGTACTAAATATTTGCCCGCTTTAGAGTCTGACTCGATAAATAAATTTTCTTTCTTGGCCTTATTTCTCGTCATTGTCCTATAATAAATATCTCGTGAAGGAGCCGCGAAAACTTCCCCGAATCCTGACTCGTTATATTCGCCTATAAATATATTTCTTAACGGAGCTATATTTATTTCCTGATTATCCCTGCGCTTAATCCTAAAAATTGACCCGGCCGACATTGCATATTCAACGGGGCTGAATTCGTCCCAGTCCTCGCAAAATCTCACAACTTGAACGGAGCTTTTATTATTGCGTATTATTTCAAGCTGTCCGGGAAGATTTAATTTTTTCTCAAGTTCATTAATTAACGAGTCTTTACTCTCATAATAGACTCCTTCAAAATTTTTAATGACTAAAGGCGACATAATTTCAAGCGTGAACTCTTTAACATTTTGCGATTCTTGCTGTGATTCCTCAAGTGAGTCAATGCTTAAATACGCCCGGCCGAAACCGATATTATTAAAGCTCCCGACCGAAATATAACCGTCATGAATAAAATAATTATAAATTTTGCGCAGAGTCTCAGAGTCAGACTCAATAAAGCCCCTGAAAATCTGCCCGCTAGAAATTGCCTGATAGTCTGGAAAATTTTCGCCGTCCTGTGAAATAATGCCGCGTTCGAGTTCTATAGAGACTGCTTTAATCTCGCTGTTATTAATATCATCAATCCATAAATTAGCGAGTCCCTTTGTCTTCTCGTTATCGCCCTCACGCTGACCGAGTGAAATTTTATCGCGTATTTGACTCTTATCTGCCTTCAAACAAGAAAAACTCGCAGGAACAGGGAAAGCGCGTTTATTATCAACTTCAGGATAAGCACACGAACATTTTATATTTGAGCCTGAAAAAATTTTCTTGACAGCCCGCAGAATTTCATAACCGGGGATATATTGCATACTCGTTGAATTAGTATCAAGCTGATTAGTGATACAAGTCTTAGTTAATATATTCAATTTATAATTTATCCGCGAATAATTGCGATTCTCTTCCCATTTTATAAATTTTGTGTTGATTCTGGGCTTGTCATAGTGCCAGTTAATTTCTGACTCGATTCGGCTGTGCTGTGAGGTGTCAAGACGGGTAAATTTTTTAACGCACTCGGTAAAATCATTGTGATATTTATCATCAAGCGTAAAATACTGCTCAAAAATTAGTCCCCTGTTAAGAAATCTGACTCCGACTTCAAAGCCGTTAATATATTTAGACTCTATGTGAGTGAATTTGCCGAGAACATTTTGCGGAAATCTTATAAATTTTTTATCGCTGGACTCGATTGCGTTCACTAAGCTGGTAAAATCAGCTATTAAAGCATCATCAAGCATTAACGAGTCAAATATGGCATTAACTCTTTCAGGCGTAAAAATTTTTTGTGCAATATCATATAATCTCGTTCTTATGAACCACGCGGGCAAATACGGCAGTCCGTGCTCATCGTAAAAAACATCTTGATTTAACAGGGCATTATAGGATTTTCCTGATACCGGATTGCATGATTCTAATAATTCGATTCTGAGTAAAGACATTTTTTTATCCCCTTGTTATTAATTCCAGCGCGTCGTACCATGCAGCAAATAAACCTTCACGACCCTGCACTGATATATAAGGCCGGCCGAGTATATCAAGATTTTCACCGAAGAGATCTCTATATTTCAGTAATAATATATTTATCATTTCAGGATTTAACAAATATGCGTCCCTGAACTCTTTACGAATTGAGTCAGATCTTATATTTTCAGAGAATACGCGTATATATTCCTTCAAATTTCCGTAATAGTCCGGCATATCTTTTCTTGACTCGTCTAAACAATAGGGCCGTAAACAAAGATTTTTGGAGCGTGAAATTTTGTAGCTTGACTCCCTCTCTGCGTCAACGTCATCAATATATTTATCGTTGCTTATTTGGAAGTCTAACCAGTTCCCCGGCCGGCCATTAATTAAATTTGCGGTCTTCTTTGCTTCTTTCTTAGCATTCCCGCAGCACTGTTCGGCGAGTCTCAGGCCAAGCCCAAAATCTTTTATTCCCGTTGTGTAGCCTATACCAGCGCAGACTGTAAAATAAATTTCTCCCGTTTTCTCGTCATTCCATAGGGGGGAGCGTGATATTTCATTCACAAAAATTTCTACAAAATCCATAGCGTAATCAGCATGACAAATTACATTTACATCGTCGCCGCCTATATTGAGTCTGCAATAATTCTCGATAAAATTTTGCCCGTTATGACTCATTTTATTATCTAAAAATTTTTCTGTGTTAGACAGCGCGCCCATAATTTTATGCTGTATATGCTCGTTCATATGCCGTATTATCTTTATTTGAGAGATATAATCATGAGATAGTGATAAAAATTTTGCTATAGTTATTTCCATGCTGTTGCCGTCAATGTATATAAATGCCTGTTTCTCGATATTAATATTATTGCGTGAGTCTGATTTGCTTTTAGAATAATCCCGCCTAAATAATGACTTTCTCGAAATTTCCTCGCCAGTGATTTCGTCAAAGCCTGTAACGGGTAGAGCTGAAATTTTTTCTTTTCTCGCAATGGGAAGAGCTCCAAACGGTATAGAATACGGCGAAGAGTTTTTTACGCGGTCTAATTCGTCATTAAGTTTATCGAAGTCATGACTCATTTTATCGGTTTTCTCGACAGCAGCCGAGGCTATTTGCAATGAATAAGTATTCTCAAGAAAATATCTCTTAATTATGCGTGTTGCTGCCTGACAGATTCGCCCAGTTCGATAAAGCATTGAAGCCTTCCCGGGGCCTATTTCTATAATTTGAGTTTTGATATTATCATCGTAAAAATAAGGCACGTCATCAAGATTTGACTCGTAATTAATGCAATATTCGTTATGATTTAAAATTTGCTGCATTGCGTGAGATATTGAGTCCTGTAAAATTCTGCCTAGTATATAATTTGACCCGATTATATCCCGGTTATTATTGCTTTCGAATATATATTTCTGAATGCCTCTAATATCATAGATACAGAGAACTTCTTTATCTAATAAATTACTCTTCACGATTTTACTGCTCCATAGTGAATATAAATTTTTGTTAA
>JAFSWW010000085.1 GCA_017444345.1 Synergistaceae bacterium
CATGCAATAAAATAATAAAATCTTGCTATATAATTACTATAAATTTATACACAGGAGAAAATTTTTTACATGAATATGAACTCTAAAGAAGTACCCGAACGGAAAAATATTCCCGCTGAATTTAAATGGGATCTCGAAGCAATCTATAAAACTTTTGACGACTGGCAGAAATCTTTTAATGAAGTCAAGACAAAAATTGACGCTTTAAAAAATTATTCCGGCCGGCTCGGTGAAGGTGCTGACACTTTACTTGCATTTATTAAAGATGACGAGGCAATATCGCTCGAATTAAATAAATTATACGTTTACGCAAATATGAAGAGTCACGAAGATTTACGCGAGTCAAAGCCTATGGAATTAGCCGGATTAGCTGAAAATTTGTTAGTTCAATACTCTACTACAGCGGCTTTCTTTGAACCTGAAATTCTTGCACTCCCTAAGGACTATATTAATAACTGCATTAAGAATAATCACGAACTCACACAATATGAATTCTTTTTCCGGAAATTATTACGTGAACGCGAGCACATTTTATCGCCCGAAATTGAATACCTGCTTGCTAAGACCGGCGAAATTTCTTCAGTGCCCGATAATGCTTTCACACTATTAACTGACGCAGATATGAAATTTCAGGATATTCAGGACGATGACGGCAATTTAACGGAACTCACAGAAGAACGCTGGTACAAATTCAGCCGGAGCCTTAACCGTGAAGTCAGGCGAAATGCTTTTATAGGAATCTACGGGACTTACGAGAAATTCAAGAATTCAATCGCGGCTTTATATTCAGGTTCAGTGAAGGGCGATATTTTTTACTCTCAAGCAAGAAAATATAATAACTCTCTTGATATGGCTTTATTTGCCGAGAACGTCCCCGAATGCGTTTATAATCACGTTGTAGAGACTGCCAAAGAATACGCGCCCCTAATGCATAAATTAATATCTCTGCGCAAAAAAGTTTTAAATCTTGACGAGTTCCATTTTTATGATTTAAACGTGCCCATTTCGCAGGAACCTTCGGACGATATAAAATTTAATGACGCTGTAGACTTGGCCGTTAAAGCCCTTGCTCCGCTCGGTGATGATTATATCGCAAATTTCAAGCGCGGGATCTCTCAAAACTGGATCGACATTTACGAGAATAAAGGCAAGAGAAAAGGTGCTTACTCATGGGGCAGTTATGGGACTCATCCGTATGTATTATTAAATTATAACGGGACTTTGCGCGATGTCTTTACTCTCGTTCATGAAATGGGTCATAGTTTACACAGTTTTTATTCACGCTCGAATCAGCCTCAAGTTTACGCAGATTACACGATTTTGCTTGCTGAAGTAGCTTCTACCACGAACGAGGCATTATTACTTGAATACATGTTAAATAACGCGTCGAGTCAAGAAAATAAAAAATGGCTGCTTAATTATTATTATGACATGGTGCGGACTACTTTTTACAGGCAGGCTATGTTCGCAGAGTTTGAGCGGGAGACTCATAAGCACGCAGAGTCGGGGCAAATTTTGACTCCTGATTATATGTGCAATTTATGGGAAGAGTTAAATAATTCCTGTTATGGCCCGGACATGAAAATCGATAAAGAACTTTGTGCGGAATGGGCGAGAATACCTCATTTTTACACGGCGTTTTACGTGTATAAATACGTTACAGGCTTCACGGCTGCGAGTGCTTTTGCGTCGTCTATAATTAATAATGAAGATGGAGCAGTTAATCGCTACTTGAAATTTTTGCAGAGCGGCGGCAGTGATTACTCGTTAAATATTCTGCGTCGGGCAGGAGTCGACTTGACTGAGCGCGAACCCTTTGAGCGGACTATGAAAATGTTTGAGTCGCGTTTAAATGAAGGCATAAAAGCATGGAATATATAAATTTATGAGCGGCATATTAAGGAAAATTTTTTACAAGATAGCATGTATAATTACTCGGCTATAATAATCGAGGTGATTTTGTAAATGTCAGAAATAAAATTAATCGCGTTTGATCTTGATGATACCCTATTCAACAGCAATAAAGATATATCTCAAGCAAATATGGACGCTTTAGAACGTGCCGCAAAAATGGGAATTGAACTCGTGCCGACGACTGGGCGGTTTTGGAGCATTGTTCACGAGAAATTAAGAAATTCGGGCTTGATTCACTATGCTATAACACTGAACGGAGCAGAAATTTTTGATGTCAGGCAAAATAAATCTATAGCAAAATTTGAGATTCCGTTTTATAGGGCTGCTTTAATGTCGCGAGTCTTTGATGAGATTCCGGGGATTGCTTACGACTGCGTTATAAACAGTCAGGGCTATATGAGGCGCGATTTTTACGAGACTGCGAAAGATTTTACCATAGGCGAATGGCAGTATATCATGATAAAGACTTCACGCAAAACCGTTGATAACATGAGCGAGTTTTTATTAACACAAAAAATGGGCGTTCAAAAAATGTTAATCTTGACTCTTGATAATAAATTGCGTCTTGATTTATTGCATTCACTCCCGGCAGTATTTCCGCATAATTTATTTACGACTTCAGTGCCTAATAATATCGAAATCAATGACTTAAACGCTAATAAGGGCGGTGCTCTGAAATTTTTAGCTGAATACTTGAAACTTGATATAAAATCAACTATGGCATTTGGAGACGGCACTAATGATATTAGCATGATTCAGGCAGCAGGAATCGGAGTCGCCATGAAAAACGCTTGTCAGGAGGCATTGAATATAGCAGATTATATTACGGACTCATGCGATAATGACGGAGTCGCGAAAGGAATTCAAAAATTTTGCTTGTAATAATAATTTCATGCCTATTAATTGAGAATGTAACACGATATTTTTTGCGTGATTCTATAGAGTTAAGCACTAATCCCGGAGTAGCTTTCGGAATAATGAAAGATTTTCCGGGACTGGCTTTGACTCTTGCGATAATTACATGCTTGATAATTCTTTGTGTGTGCTTATTTGCGAGAATTAAGAAAATGACTCGTGCGGGGCTTGCGTTAATTTCCGGCGGGGCATTGTCGAATTTGCTAGAAAGAATTTTTTGCGGCTATGTTATTGACTGGATAGAATTCCCGTTCTTGCTTGATTTAAGATTTAATCTTTCTGACGTTTTTATATCGCTGGGAGCATTAATCGTGTTTATCTCGTTAATTCAGCAAAAAAATAATACTCTCCCGGAAAATTTGAGCCAGAATCCGAAAGAGTAATAATTTATTTATTTCACAGAGTCAAAACCTTTTTTCAAGTCTTCTATAATGTCATCAATATGTTCTGTTCCTATTGAAAGTCTTATAGTTGTAGGCTTAATCCCGCATGATAGTAATTCCTGCTCTGATAATTGCGAGTGTGTAGTTGAAGCCGGGTGAATGACTAGTGATTTAACATCGGCAACGTTCGCTAATAACGAGAATAATTCTAGACTCTCAGTGAATTTCTTGGCCGTGTTCGAGTCTCCCTTAATGTCAAATGTGAAGATTGAGCCGCCGCCATTAGGAAAATATTTTTTGTAGAGTTCGCCCGCCCTGCCTGATTCTAAAGAAGGGTGATTTACTTTTGCGACTTGAGGGTGATTCTTTAAGAATTCTACAACTTTTAATGCATTCTGAACGTGTCTCTCAACTCGGAGTGAAAGAGTCTCAAGCCCCTGCAGCAATAGAAACGAGTTAAAAGGAGATATGCAAGCTCCCTGATCACGCATTAAAGTCGTGCGCAATTTTATTATATATGCAAGATTGCCGGCTGCCTGAGTGAAAGTTATTCCGTGATATGAAGGATTAGGCTTTGAGAGTCCCGGGAATTTGTCATTTTGTGCCCAGTCGAAATTACCGCCGTCGACTATTACACCGCCCATTACTGTACCATGACCGCCGATAAATTTCGTCGCAGAATGTACAACTATGTCCGCCCCGTATTCAATCGGTCTGCATAAAAACGGGCTCGCAAAAGTATTATCAATTATGAGCGGGAGTCCGTGTTTATGTGCAATTTTCGCTATTGCCTCAATGTCTATAACGTCTGAATTTGGATTCCCTAGAGTCTCAGCATATAATAATTTTGTCTCCGGCTTGATTGCTTTCTCGAAATTTTCAGGGATTGACGGATCTACAAAACTCGCTGTTACTCCCTGTTCGGGTAAAGTGTTCGCAAATAAATTAAACGTCCCGCCGTAAAGATTCGTGGATGATACGACATGAGAGCCAGCAGTCGCTATATTTTGCACCGCGTAAGTTATCGCAGCAGACCCCGACGCAGCAGCCAAAGCCCCCGCTCCGCTTTCAAGTGCCGCTATTCTTTTCTCGAATATATCATTAGTAGGATTCATTAAACGGGTGTAAATATTGCCCGGTTCAGTCAGTGAGAATCTTCCCGCAGCAGTCGCCGAGTCCTTAAATACATATGATGTCGTTGCATAAATCGGAACAGCCCGCGAGTCAGTTGCCGGATCTGCATTTTCTTGTCCTACGTGTAATTGCAAGGTCTCAAATTTATATTTGCCCATGGTTATTGCCTTCTTTCGAGCTTGATTTATTGAATATTATTACTTTATTATAGCCTTCAGGTAAATATTTATAAGTCATAATATATAGCGCGCTGCTTAATCTGTTAAGTACATAATTGAGTCTCAACTCGTCATTTATGAAAGTTTTGCAGGAAATTAACTCAATTTCACGCACAAGAGTCCGCAATAAATTTATACTTGCTGAAAGTCTACCCATTTCGTAACACGGCAGAATATGTCCGAGTCCGTAAAAATTTTTAGGATTGTGCGAGCGTTTATGTATTTCGTCATCGTCGAGTCCAAATAAAATTAATTTCTCGCTAAAAATTTCGTCTCGTGCTTCACAGGATTGAATTTTGCGTATAATTTCGCGTATTTCTTCTAAGTCCGCAATAAATTCTTGATTATCCGAGCTTGTTTGCAAGTAAATTATCTGCGCATTCAGTGAGTCGAGTCGCCCTCTTAGAATTATTCTTGTGCTTGTCTTGTCGGTCATGCTCCCAGTGTCGCCACCATTACAGCTTTAATCGTGTGCATTCTGTTTTCTGCCTCGTCAAAAACTTTTGAGCGTTCTGACTCAAAAATTTCTTCTGTTACTTCACAGCCCTTAACAGCCGGTAAACAATGCAAAAATATAGTTGACTCTTTTCCTGTCGCCTGCATAACTCGTGAATTAACCTGCCAGCCCTGCAATAATTTATAGCGTTCTTCTTTGAGTGCTTCTTCTCCCATTGAGACCCATACATCAGTATATAAAGCGTCCGCACCTTTCACGGCCTCTAAAGGGTCATTAATTATATTTATGCTTGAATGTTTTGCGATTTGGCGGCATTTATCGAGCAAATTTTTATCGGGTTCGAGTTCACGCGGTGAAGAGACTACATAATTTACGCCCATTTTTGCACAGCCTATCATTAAAGCATTTGACATGTTATTGCGCCCGTCGCCTAAATAAACGAGTCTCAAGCCCTGTAACTTCCCGAAATTTTCACGCAGAGTCAAGAAATCCGCTAAAACTTGAGTGGGATGATCTATATCTGTCAGACCGTTCCAAACTGGCACGCCCGAATATTTTGCTAGAGTCTCGGCCGTCTCCTGCTTGAATCCGCGAAATTCTATACCGTCAAACATTCGGCCAAGTACACGCGCAGTATCTTTCAAATCTTCTTTTGCGCCTAAATGAATGTCATTTTTTCCGAGAAATTCCGGGTGCGCTCCCTCGTCAATACATGCTACAGTGAATGCACAGCGAGTCCGAGTCGATGCTTTCTCGAATAATAACGCGATATTTTTGCCTGATAAAGAATTACCGCGAATTCCCGCACGTTTTTTTGCTTTGAGGTCAGCAGCGAGATTCAATAAATAATTTATTTCGTCCGTCGTGAAGTCCATTAGAGTCAAGAAATTGCGGCCTCTGAGATTTACTGCCATAAATTTGCGCCTCCTGAAATATAAAATTTTTCCGTGATTATAGCACTGTTATTATATTGCTTGATTATGTCAGAACTTAACATTATTTAATGAGTCGCCCATAAATATTTTATCAATTAGCCCCGATAAATTTTTTCTCGTAAATAATAAAATTTTCCTGTGTGATTCATTGCCAAAAATTGCGCTGTATAACAAAAATTTTTACCTTTGTGAGTGATTGCTATTACTGAAATAAATTCACTTTTTTGTAGCTGTAAATGTAGCTGTAAAATTTGTATCTTTTACGATATTTCTTGCTAGGAAAATTATAGCATTTGAAATCTTGAATCATGAATATTTTGCGCAAAAATCAAAAACTTTTTACACGCCGTTATTACTGAAAATATAAATTTTAATGAGTCCCCTGAGCTTGCTTTATTCCCTCCGACTGACAGACCGATAAAATTTTTCCGTGTGATTCGCTGCAAAAAAATGCTGTATAACAAAAATTTTTACCTTTGTGAGTGATTGCTGTTACTGGAAAAAATAAATATTTTTGTAGCTGTAAATGTAGCTGTAAAAGTGAGTCCCCCGCCGCATAGTGAGTCCATCCCACCCGCCCGCATAAAATTTTAAAAAATTTCGCAAATAATCGCAAAAGTGTTATATTATCGCGGCAATTATCGTTAAAAAACGTCATGAAAAAATTGCAGTGATTTTATATTATATTATGTCATTAAGAAAGTTTATTTTATTTAAGAAGGAGACTAGCTCATAATATGCAGGTTTTAAAGCGTATCAAGAAAATTTTACCAGTTTTTGCGGCGGTCTTAGCTGTTCCGGCGGTGTCTTTCGCGTCAGTATCTATGACTCTCCCGCAATATATTAATGAAATCTTGCTAAATAATCATACTCTCAAGGCAGCAATTAAGAATGTTGAAGCAAGTTATTATTCCGTCCTTGCGTCAGTAGCTTATCAGAGGCCGAGAACTAATATATCAGCGTCGGGCTTACTGGGGACTGCACAGTTAAACGGCGACGAGAAAGAATATCACCCGGCAGTAGGCAATGTAAATTTTTCTCTCACTCACAGAATCGACATCAGCGGAAGTTATAAACTTGACGAGAAGCAAAATATTTTAGGCTATGAAGTATCGCGGGCAAATTTCGACACAAGTTTAAATACTTTAATAGCTACAGCCGAGCAGACATGGTGGAGCGCAGTTCTTGCACGTGAAAATATTAAATTACAGCGTGAAATCATGTTACAGAGAGCCGAAAATCATCGCGTTACAATGGAAAAATATAATCAGGAATTAGTTCCCAGACTCGATATAGTCAGAAGTGAGGCGCAAGTTGTAGCTGCTGAGACTCTAGTAAAGAATGCCGAGACGAATTATTTAAATTTACTTGCTGAATTATCATTAATGGCCGGAGGTCTTGACGTTGAACCTGTAGAAAGCGAGTTACAAGTCCCGCAATTTGATGTAGCACTTGATTATGACTCGGCTTTATTGGCTCGTCCTGATGTTAGGGGCGCAAAATTGAATCTCGAACGCGCTAAACTCGTCAAAAAATTGACCGCTAAAGGATTATCGCCGACTCTTGATTTTGGATTCCAGTGGACTCCGTGGGCAGATCCTAAAGCATCAACAACTCCCAATAATGGAGAAGCCGGGGCAAGTTTAACTCTCACAGTGCCATTAACTGACGGACACGAGACGAAATATAGAGTCTTAAACGCTGATAGATTAATTCAGGCCGCAGAAGCAAATCTTGAATCTTTACAGGAACAGACAAGACGGGATATTGCAGTCGCCATGAATAACTGGAAAAACGCCGCCGCATCAGAAAAGGACAAAAAACGCCAAGTCGAACGCTCGGAAGAAGAATTAAAGATTACCGAATTAATGTACTCTGAAGGAATGGGAGCGCAGATTGATTTAATAAACGCTCAGACAGCATATCAGGCCGTCAAAACAGAATATCTTGACTCGATTAAAAATATGTATGTAGCTCTTGTTGCATTAAGAAAGGCAATCGGCGATTATTCCCCGAATGAAGACGGATCTTGGCGCGAGGCTGTTGTACGTTACGGGAAGGGCAATAATATAATAGGCGAGCCGGGACTTAAAATTTTACGGACTAACTCAAAAAAATAACGCATGAATAAAACACGAAAATTTACACTTATAATAATTTTGCTGTTAATCTTTGTGAATATCTCTAATATTTCAGAGGCCGCAAAAGATTCACGAGTCAAGAATATCACTGATTTATTCACACGGGCGAATCCTGCTCTATCAGAGAAACGCGCGGGAAGATTTGCAGAAATTGTGATAGAGGCCGCAAAAAAATTTAATCAAGATCCGTATATAATAGCTGCTATTATAGTACATGAGTCTACAGTTAATGCTAATGCAGTCTCTAAAGGCGGCGACTATGGACTAATGCAAATACACTGGAAAGCTCACTATAAGACTTTGCAGAAAAGATTTAATATCAAGAGTTCAAAGGGGTTATTTGACGCAAGAATTAATATATTTTTCGGGACAGAAATTTTTGCGGACTGTATGAAGAAATCAAGCACTGACGAATGGGGGGCTTTAATGCGTTACAGCTCAGGCAGTAGAAAACTTGCAACTAAGGTGCTTGCTACTGTTCAGGAATTGCGGAAAAAGAAATAATTTATTGAGTTATTATTATTTATGAAGGGGAGAAATTTTTTATTATGAATATGAAAAAGTTTATCACGAGTTTATTATTCTTGTGTTTACTTGCTGGAGTCTCTTTTGCTGATATTGCCTATAATACTTCAAATGGAAAACTCGGACTTATAAGTATATCGGCTCTTGATGAGGTCAGCCCGCCCGTTGTCAAGTATTCGAACGCCGGGAATGATTCTTTATTAGCTACATATGCTAATACTAGTTACGCAAATTTATTACTTCTTAAACGCTCATATGATACAGCAGCTTCACTCGGAGATAACGCGCTTATATTTGATACTCTTGACATGACGGCTCCGATTGATGATTTTATTTTAGAGGGCGTATATGACTCTGTAAAGGTCGGCTATTCATTTAACGGCACGAGTGTATTTGTTGCGTCCCAGTCAGGAAGCACTATAACTGAATATGACTCAAGCACGTTTGCATATTTGAATAGCTGCTCGATCGATATAGACGGAGTTGTTGAAGATATGCTTGTAGACAGGGCATATATTTATTTGTTAATGACTGCTGTAGAGTCTCCTGATATAGGCGTTTTGCTTAGATTTGACGGTCAATTAAAATTTGATGCTAAGACATTTGCAATGCTTGAACTTCCTGAGGGCTCAAAATGTATGGCAACTTTAGGAAATTTATTTACAGCTATAGGACATTCTACGGGAATTATTGCACTGAATAACAGGACACTTCAGGGTATTGTTGACACGGCCGAGCCGGTTAAAGCCATTTGCATGGACTATAACACTGATAATTTCGGGTGCTATTACATAACTCAATCGGAAAATAACGGAAATTATACTAATTCATTATGGCATTTCAACGGGGCAACGGCTGAATTACTGAACACTCAACAGTCAAGTAACTCACACTGCAAATTAGTTTATGACTACGAAAACGGCATTATGGCGGCAATCATGGCGGAGAAAATTTTTATTTATTCGTCAACTGGAGATGCTTTACTTGCTGCGTTTGACAGCTCGGCATTAGGCGGGACTCCTGAAAACGTCGCGATTACTACAGTAATAACGAGTACTAATTATTCTAGTAAATCCAACAGGAGCGGCTGTAATATAACGGGAGCGGGACTCGTTTTGTTTATTCTTGCTGCGTTGAAATTAAGGAGTGGAAAATTTTGAGTCTAGTTTTATTTAATGACTTAACAAGAAAGAAAGAAGAATTTATACCCATTAAGCCCGGCCAAGTGAGTTTTTACTCATGCGGACCGACTGTTTATGATTATTTTCACATAGGGAATGCGAGACCGTTTATAGTTTTCGATGTATTAAGGCGATGGCTTGAACACGAGGGCTATAAGGTGAAATTTGTGCAGAACTTTACGGACATTGACGACAAAATGATTCACCGTGCCCATAAAGAAAATATAACAGTTCAGGAACTCGCAGAGAGATTCATAAACGAGTATAACAAGGACGCGGACGCATTAGGCATAAAACGCCCTGACGCTGCCCCCCGTGCTACTGAGCATATACAGGAAATAATTAATACTATTTCAAGAATAATAGCGAACGGCCACGCATATGAATCAAACGGGGATGTATATTTTGACGTTAAGAGCTGGCCGAAATACGGGACATTATGCAAGCAAAATCTTGAAGATTTAGAGTCAGGCGCAAGAGTCGAGCCCGGCGAAAAGAAACGCGATCCCTTAGACTTTGCACTATGGAAAGCAGAGAAGCCCGGCGAACCTTCATGGGAGAGTCCCTGGGGGAAGGGCCGACCCGGCTGGCACATAGAATGTTCTGCAATGTCGTCTAAATATTTAGGTGAAAATATTGATATTCATTCGGGCGGTGTTGATTTAATGTTCCCTCATCACGAGAACGAGGCCGCACAGAGTGAAGCCGCCTCAAATTCCGGCCGTCCATTCGTAAATTACTGGCTGCATAATGGATTTTTACTGATTGACAGCGAAAAAATGTCAAAATCTCTAGGGAATTTCATGACAGCAAGGGCAGCACTTGAGAAATATAACCCGCTCGCTTTGAGATTCTTTATGTTGAGTGCCCACTATAGAAGCCCGATAAATTTTACCCCCGAATCACTCGAACAGGCCGAAGCTGGAGTCATGAGGTTAAGAAATTGCCGCAGTGATTTAGATTTTGCCGCTGAAAACAGAGTAAATGAATCAAGTAAATTTGACGTGAAGGAATTTGACGCGAAATTAGAAGATTTACACACAAAATTTGCTGACTCAATGAATGACGATTTTAACACGGCCGCAGCAATGGGAATATTATTTGATGTAGTTCACTTGATTAATACGAGTCTGAAGGAAAATGAGACTCTGCCCGTTGAATTCTATAATCTCGCGAAAAATTATTTACTTGAATACGATAATATTTTAGGAATTATAGGCGACGTAGAGTCAGACCCTGAGAGCAGCGAAATAAACGCACTAATTCAGGAACGCACGCAGGCAAGGAAAGCGAAAAATTTTGCACGTTCAGACAAAATCAGGGATTTATTGAAATCTCGCGGGATAATTCTCGAAGATACACCGCAAGGCACTAAATGGAAGCGTGAAATATAAATCATGAATCAATTTTCTTTGTTATTGACTAAAAGATTTATGCCGCTGTTCATAACTCAATTTTTAGGGGCATTCAACGATAATTTTTTCAAGAGTGCATTAATGATGTTAATCACTTACAAATTAGCAGACGAGTCCGGACTTGATCCGCGTATACTTGTTAATGCAGCTGCGGGGATATTTATATTGCCGTTTTTCGTGTTTGCTCCGACGGCGAGTGATTTAGCAGATAGATTTGACAGGGCTGTATTAATGCGCTGGGTAAAATTCGCTGAAATTGTAGTAATGACCGGTGCGACACTGGGATTTGTGTTACATAATTTATGGCTGTTAATAATCGTGTTATTCATGATGGGCGCGCAGTCAGCATTTTTCAGTCCGGCAAAATACGGCATTCTACCGCAGCACTTGGCCGAGCATGAATTAATTGCAGGTAACGGCTTAATTCAAATGGGTACTTACTTGGCAATATTAACAGGAACTATAGCGGGCGGATTGTTAATTTTGCGTGAAAACGGGATTTATTTAGTCGGACTCGGTGCTGTAATGATTGCATTTGCCGGCTGGGTGAGCAGTTTATTTATTCCACCTACAACGCCTATAGACTCGAACCGCAAAATTTCATTTAAATTAATATCTCGAACGTCTGAAATGTTTAGAGAAATTTGGCCTATGAGACAAGTATTTTGCTCAATGCTGGCTATTTCGTGGTTCTGGCTGGTCGGGTCTGTATTTCTTGCGCAGTTCTCTACTTATTCGCGTTTAATTCTCGGAACTGATGAGAGTGTTGCTACAAGTTTTCTTGCTATATTTTCATGCGGTATAGGTTTAGGCTCGATGGCTTGTAATTCTATTCTGAAGGGGCAAATCACGACAAAATATGTACCGTCGGCGGCATATGGTATAGCGATTTCAAGCGTTTTATTATGGTATGTGAGCGACCGCCCCCCCGTTGATTCCAGTGCGCAAATAATCGGAGCGTTTGAATTTTTCTCCCGGCCTGAAAATCTTTTGATTCCTGCGTGTTTATTTATGATTGCTTTCTGCGGAGGTTTGTATATTGTGCCTCTTTACGCCGTTATGCAGAATAGAGCGCCCGAGTCAAAAGTTTCTAGTGTTATAGCCTGCTCAAATATAAGTGATTCTATTTTTATGGCACTTGCTGCAGTGGGAGCGAGTATCTTAATAGGCAGCGGTCTGACAATTCCGCAGTTATTCTTGACTATGGGACCGACAACTTTTATTGTAGGCTTGTTAGTGGGAATGATTTAATTTATAAAACGAGTCCCCCGATTCATTCAATCAAAGCGAGTCGGGGGAATTTATTTTATTACGGGAATTATAATTATTTATTCTGATTTATCCCGCTTGAGAGTTACAATTATTTCGCCTGTTGTTGAGCCTGCACAAAATGCCAACGGTTCGCAAATAAAGAATAAGCAGCAAGCCCTTCCGCCCCTGAATTTGCCCTGTGTTATATTTTCTGAGACGACCTCCCAGCCCTGACTCGTATAATCCTGTAGAGCCTGATTCTTTTCTCGCTGCCCCTTCTCGTTATTAGGAAAATTTAAAGTTTTGAATTCTGCCGCCATGAATAAATCCCCGCTTTCATGAAAAAATTTTTAATATAATCTCAATACAGAACGCCGGAAATGTTAGACCAAATCCAAATCCCGTAATAAATCGCAGAAAATTATTACTCTCTCGAAAATTATATAACTGCGTGAAGCCGTCAAGTGCCATTATAGAAGCGCATATAATAAAAATTGTAATAACCTTTTCGCCCATAAACAGCCAGAATATCAACGAAAAAATATATCCCGTGAAGATTCCCGTACACCGCGCGCAAATATGAAACTGTCTGCCCCTGACAAAAAACGAGCGTTCAGACAACTGATGACACCGCCAATATTTAGCGAGTAAAATATTATCGACGAATAAAGCTATTAAAATTTTTTCAGCAAGAGTATATTTCATAATTCAATAATAAATAAATCCATAAAATTTTTGTTATTATAACACGCGCGAGTCGTTCATGTTTTGTGCTAAAATTGTGCGAATAATAAAAAATTTTCAGGAGCAAATTTATTATATGCTAGAAATCTTTAAATCAATACCAGCGGGCGGGACTGTCTTTAACTGCATTGCTGTAATAATCGGCGGGCTTGTCGGCTTATTTGCGGGGCGGTTCATTCCGGAGAAAACTCGGGCGGCTATATTTAATTGCATGGGCTTGTTTACTCTTTATGTAGGAATAAATATGACTCTCAACACAAAAAATTCTATTGCTGTATTATTGAGTCTCGTCTTAGGCACAATAACGGGCGATTTTCTGGGACTTGAAGACAAATTAAATTTTTTAGGCGACAAATTACGGGATAAATTCAGCAAGTCGGACTCAAATTTTACGCAGGGATTTGTGAATTCAACTCTATTATTTTGCGTGGGAGCTATGTCAATAATCGGCGCATTTAATGACGGCTTGAGACATGACCCGGAAATCTTAATAACTAAAGGCATAATGGACGGGGTTATTTCTGTGATATTTGCGGGCTCGTTTGGGATCGGAGTATTATTCTCGATTATTCCCGTGTTTATATATCAGGGAGCTTTTACTCTGGCTGCATCGCTGCTTGAGTCTTTTATCACAGCCGAAATGTACGCAAATATTTCAGGAACCGGCGGACTCATGATTATAGGAATCGGCTTAAATTTGCTTGGTATCAAGAAAATAAAACTATGCGATATGCTGCCGGGGTTGCTTTATGTTATATTATTTACTAAAATTTTTGCGTGAAAGGCGGTTAACAAAGTGATAAATAATATAATGGAGTCAGGAGTCAGGAGTCAGGAGTCAGGAGTCAGGAGTCAGGAGTCAGGAGTCAGGAGTCAGGAGTCAGGA